>NZ_JBNNVR010000121.1:0-12656 GCF_050280645.1 Pseudomonas sp. NPDC089554 | reverse complement strand
CGCTACACCCCCCGCGAGGCCTCGCGCATGGACCCGCAACAGCGCCAATGCCTGGTGCTGTGCCAGGCTGCGTTGCACGCGGCGGGGTATCGGTCCGGTCGCGAGGCGGGCCATTGTGGCGTGTTCGTTGGTACGCGCGCCGACACCTGGCATGACCAGCAGCCACAGGATGACCGCAGCGCGTCCGATGCCATGCTCACCCTGGGGGGGCGCAGCAGCGACGCGATGGCCACGCGGGTCGCCTACAAGCTCGACTGCACCGGCCCTGCGATCAACGTGGCGAACTTCTGCTCGGGTTCGCTGCTGGCGGTGCACCTGGCATGTGCCAGCCTGCGCGCTGGCGAGTGCGACCTGGCGTTGGCCGGCGGGGTGTGCGTGCGTTACCCGGCGCACGTCGGCTATGTCCACCACGAGGGCGGCATCTTGTCGCGCTCAGGGCGGGTCAGGGCGTTCGACACGCGTGCCGATGGCACCTTGTTTGCCGATGCGGCGGCGTTCGTCGGCCTGCGCCGGTTGCGCGATGCCAGGCGCGACGGCAACCCGGTGCTGGCGGTGATCAAGGGCTCGGCGGTGAATAACGATGGCTTGGAGAAGGCCGGCTATACCGCGCCGAATGTCAAGGCCCAGGAGCGAGTCATCCGCGAGGCGATGCAGCGCGCCGGTGTACTGCCGGAGCAGATCGGCCTGATCGAAGCCCATGGTACGGGCACGCCGGTCGGGGACGCCGTCGAGTTGCGGGCGCTGTCGCGCATTTTCGAAGGCGTCGCGGCACGCAGCTGTGCACTGGGTTCGGTCAAGGCCACGCTTGGGCATGCCGACTGCGCCTCGGGCATCGTCGGGCTGGTCAAGGCGATACAGGCCGTGCGCTGGGGCGTGCTGCCAGCGACCAGCCATTGCGAACAACCCTGCGACGAACTGCTCGACCCGGCGTCGCCATTCGATGTCAGTGGCAGCAGCCGCGCCTGGGGAAAGGCGCCGCAGGAACGTCTGGCCGGGGTCAGTTCGTTCGGTATAGGCGGCACCAACGTGCACGTCGTGATCGGCGGCGCCGCGCAGCTGAATTGAGAAACGCTGGTTGTCATTCTAAGGAGGGAAGTATCGATGCATACCGTGCAATCCAGGGAACAGGACCTGATCGAAGTATTTGCCCAGGCCTTCGGCCTACCGACGGCGGCGGTCGACATCGACGCGCCGTTGACCGAAATGGGCGCCGATTCATTGCAGCTGTTCGAGGTGCTGGCGCCGATTCAGCGGCAGTTCGGGGTGAAGCTGTCGGTTCGCCAGTTTTTCGCCGAGCTGCAAACCATTCGCCAGTTGAGCGAGCACCTGCGTGATCAACCCGACCAAGCCTGCGCCGAGTCGGTTTCGGCCGAGCGTGCCAGTGGCGCCTTCAAGTGGATGCGCCGCAGTGCGGAGCCGGTCGAGTCTCAGGCCCGTGAGCGCTACCTGGCGGATTTCATTCCACGTTACAACCAGCGCACCGCGCAATCCAAGGCGCATGCCTCGGCCGTGCGTCAGCGGATCGCCGACAGTCGTTCGGGCATCGGCTTCAAAGGTTCGGTGAAAGAGCTGCTGTACCCCTTGGTGTGCACGGAGTTCGATGGCGTCAGGGTGCGCGACCTCGATGGCAACGACTACATCGACATGACCATGGGCTTTGGCACGCACCTGTTTGGCCATGCGCCGGCATTCGTGACCCGTGCGGTCGAGCAGCAGCTCGAGCAGGGCTTTGGCCTGGGCGCGCGCAATGCTACAGCGCTGGACGTGGCGCAGTTGCTGTGCGAGATCACCGGCATGGACCGCGTTGCCTTCGTCAACAGCGGCACCGAGGCGATCATGAACGCCGTGCGGGGGGCGCGCGCGGCGACCGGGCGTAACCATGTGGTGATGTTCTCCAGTAGCTACCATGGCCATTGGGACGCGGTGTTGGCCAGTGCCGACCCCACACGCTCGGGGGCGACCTGCCCGGTGTCCATCGGTATCCCTGAAGGCATGGTGGCCGATGTCTCGGTGTTCGAGTTCGGTTCCGAGGCGGCGCTGGCGTTTCTTGCCAGCCATGGCCAGCAGGTGGCTGCGGTACTGATCGAGCCGGTCCCCACCCGTGACCCAGGGCTTGCCGACCCGGGCTACTTGCGTGCCTTGCGCGACGCCTCGCAGGCGATCGGGGCGTTGTTGATCTTCGATGAGATCGTCACCGGGTTTCGTGTGCACCCGGCGGGTATACAGGGCTTGTTCGGCATCGACGCTGACCTTGTGACCTATGGCAAGACCATCGGCGGTGGCATGCCGTTGGGTGTGGTCGCCGGGCGCAAGGGCACCCTTGACGCCATCGATGGCGGCCCCTGGCAGTACGGCGATGCCAGCTTCCCGGCCGTGGAGCCGACCTTCTTCGGCGGTACGTTCTTCCAGCACCCCTTGGCCATGGCCACCGCCAAGGCTTCGCTGCTGGAGGTGAAGCATCGCGGTGTGGCGTTCACCGACGCACTCACCGTGCGCACCCAAGCGTTCACGGCGCGCCTGAACGACCTCTTCTCGACGTACCAGGTGGCCATCGAGGCGCGCAGTTTTTCCTCCTTCATGCGCCTGGTGCACCGGGAGAACATGGACCTTCTCTACTACAACCTGCTTCTTCGTGGCGTCTACATCTGGGAGTGGCGCTGCTGGTTCATCAGCGCCGAGCACCAGGACCAGCACCTGGACCAGGTCTACCAGGCCTTCGTCAAAAGCCTCGAAGAGTTGCGAGAACAAGGACTGATCTAGCCATTTGGGCGATGGCCATGTCGGCCATCGCTACCTGCTCACCCAGAGAGCCAACAAGGAGTGTTCTCATGCCATTGCGTAACCTGAAAGTCTTCATCGGCGGCCCCATCCAGTTCGCCATCCGCCAGGATGGGTTCGACCAGGCGCTCAAGCAGACCATCGAGCTGGCGGTAGAGGCCGTGCGCGATCTCAACGGCCAGGTACTGTCGGCGCACCTGGCCGAAAGGTTCGGTGTCGACACGCCGGACTTCACGCCGGAAATGGTGTCGCGCCGAGATTTTGCCTGGATGCAGGAGTGCGATGTGTTCATGCCTATCCTGCCGGTGCTGCCCAATGGCGAGCTGCTGCGCACCGACGGCACGCACATCGAACTGGGCTGGGCATCGGCCTTGCGCCGCCCGGTGTTGCTGCTGACCGAACTGCCGATCGTCGACAGCGCCAGCCACTTGCTCAAAGGTTTGGAGCAGATCGGCAAGGTCGCCAAGCTCGATGTGCGGGAGTTTCGCGCCAACCCCTGGCAGATCGGGGAGATCTTCCAGGAAATGCTTGCCGAGCAGGTATGCCCGGTACAGGCGTGAGCGACTTCACGTGCCCTTTGGCGTTTTTGATCACAAGGATGCAGTGATGAACAATCGTGGACAGCACAGCACGTATTCGGTGCTCGGCATGCAACTGACGTCGCCGTTGATCGTAGGTTCGGGGCTGTTGACCGACCAGGCCAGGAACATCCGCCAGCTACTGGCGCGTGGGGCCGGCGCAGTGGTTACCAAGACCATCTTCCCCGGCTGTGAGAAAACCCATGCCGAGCGAATCTACGCCCTCGATACCGGCATGTTGAACAACACCACCTACTCCAAGCGCTCGGTCGCCGATTGGCTGGTGCTGCTGGGGCAGTTCCGCCAAGAGGGCCTGGCGGTCATCGCGTCCATTCATGCGGCCTCGCCCGAGGCCCTGGGCGAGTTGGCCGAACAGGTGGCCCAGGTCAGCGATTGTCCGCTGGAGCTGGGCATCTCCTGCCTGCATGCCGAGGATGTCATCGAAGACACGCCTGAGCGGGTCGAGGCCTATGCGCATGCGGTCCGCCAGCGTACTCGTGCGCCCTTCGCCGTCAAGCTGGCACTCGGCCAGGGCCTGTACGAACGCGCCCAGGCCGCGCAGCGTGGCGGCGCCGCCGCGTTGACCTTGAGCGATACCATTTCCGGGCTGGCATTCGACAGCGAGTGCAAGGACGTGGTGTTGGGTGGGGTGTGCGGCTATTCCGGCGCGGGGATCAAGCCGCTGGTACTCGCCGCGATCTTCGAGCTGCGCCAGCGCGGCTTCACCTTGCCGATCATGGGCTGTGGTGGGGTGGGCAGTGGTCGCGATGTGCATGAGTACCAGTTGGCCGGTGCCCAGACTGTGCAGGTGTATTCGGCTTTGCACCAGGACATGTTCGACACCCTTGGGCGAATCACCGATGAGTACTTCGCGCTGGCCCAGGCGCCTGCCAAGAGGGTGGCCGGATGAGCGAGCACACCGTGGAGCTGTTCAGTGAACTGACCAGCAAGGAAGTGCGCCAGGCGGTCGAGGGGCGAGTGTTGGTCTGGCCGATCGGTGGTATCGAGCAACACGGCCCGCACCTGCCGCTGAACGTCGATGCCTTGATCCCTGAGGCGTTTGCCAAGGCCGCGTGCATCGACCAGCAGGCGATCATGCTGCCCTTGTTGCCGATTTCGGTGCGTTCGCTGCCGCAGAGTGGGGGTGGGTTGCAGTTTCCCGGCACGGTCTTCGTCGAAGGGGGCACCTTCATCGATTACCTGGAGCAAGCGCTTCGCAGCCTGGCGAGCTTGCCGTTTCGGCAACTGGTGATCATCAACGGCCACTACGAAAACGAGGGGTTCATCTTCGAGGCATTGGACAAGGTTCGCGGCCAAGGCGTCCTCGGCCAACGCTCGGTGCTTGCCTTCAGTTGGTGGAGCCTGGTCGATGAGCGGTGGGTGGCCGAGCATTTGCCGGAGTTCCCGGGTTGGCATGCGGAACATGCCGGCATCACCGAGACCAGCCTGATGCTGCACCTGCACCCACACCTGGTACGGGCTGAACGGCCGGACCATGAGCATCCGCCGCGGTGTGGTGTCTACCAGCTGCCGCTGAGGGCCGATGCGTCGACCGAGGGGGTGCTGTCGAAGACCTCGACGGCGAGTGCCGACATCGGCAAGCGTTTGTTTGGCCATGTTCGCCAGCAGATTCGAGACCTGCTCGCCGAGGTTGAGGGCCGCGTGTAACACGTGCGCCGGCAGCGAGTGCCGGCGCGTTTCACCGCAATCACGCAGGCTGCTGTGAGGTACTCAGCAGTAGCTGGCGAAGCTCGCCAAGGAAGTGTACGGGGGGGTGTTCGGTAAAGAAGTGATCGCCTTCCACACTGGCCAACCGGAAGCTGCCCGATGTCAGGTCTTTCCAGGGCCGCATCATGCCTTGGTCGACGATACGGTCCTGGCGACCATGAAAGGCCAGTATGGGGCAATCGATGATCAGGCTGGGGTCGAACTGCCAACTTCGGCACAGGGCGAAGTCGGCTTGCAGGATCGGCAGGAACAACGAGGCAAGTTCTGGGTTGTGCAGTACTTCCAGGCAGGCCGGGTTGAACTCGCCGAGTCGCTTGATGGCGGTATTCGGGTCAGTGTCATTTATTTGCGGAAGGTATTTTCGGAAGGCCGGGTGAGCACTGGAACAGATGACCAGGCATTCCGGTTCCATGGCGTCACCCAACTGCTTTAGTTGTTGCGCCAACTGGTAAATCAACCAGCCGCCCATGCTGGTGCCCAGCAAGGCGAAGCGACAACCCTGAAAGTGGTGAAGTTCATCCGCCAATAACTCGGTCATGAGTGCCATGCGTGTGACCAGGGGCATGTTTATATGTTGGCCGCGCCCTGGAAGTTGCACGGGGTGTACCACGATTCCCTCGAGTTCGGGGCCATTCCAGCGGTTGTAGAAGTCGGCATTGCCACCCGCATAGGGAAAGCACAATAGATTCAGTTTTTCACGGTCGGCCGTTTTTGAAAACAGCATGACAGGTTCCTCATCCTTGAAGCGTTGGGTAACTGAAAGCCATTGAGTTCAGGAAACTTCCACGTCGGCCGGTGTGTTCACGAACGGTAGGTCGAGCTGGTAGAGGCGCGCCAGGTTCAGGTGCAGGGTCAAGCTGTGCTTGATCTTGCGGTTCAGGTCGGCCGGGGTCAGCCCGACCAATACCCCTTCATCCAGCAGGCGTGCAACCTGGCTGCGCGAGAGGCACAGCTTGCGCGTGAGGATATTGATGAGGCGTACCGGGATGACCTGTTCGAAGTCGATGGTGATGCTCAGTTGCTCAACGCCAGAGAGCGCGTAGGGGGAGGGGCCGAGGATGTCGTAAGGTGGGGTGGGCCCCAGCTCGGCGTTGTTGCGCTTCAATAAACTGTAGTCGTAAGCATGGCGACGGACTTCGTCGAGGTCGTTATGCAAATAGCGCTGATGAACATCGGGGTCTAACTTGTTGGTATTAATGCGTTCGTGAATGTCGATGTTCCAAGTGTAGTCACACTTTTCGCATTTGTAGATATTCCAGACGTCGAGGGTTTTTTTCTGGGCATTGACCCGGAAGGTGCCGGAGGGAAGAAAGAGTTTTTTGGTTTCGCAAGAAGGGCAGCGTTTGGTAATGGGTTGATAGCCGAGCGGCATTATCAACCAATTGACATGTCCATTTGTCATTGGGTTGATCCTGTTTGAATTGTCGGCGGTACCTTAGCGCGTTATGTTTTTTTCGACAAGACACTCGAAAAGTGGTTTCTATGCTGGATGTTTCTGCATGTAAGAGATGTCTTACTTTGCTGTAAGTTATTTTGTTTGCTGTGGCTAAGATAAAGGCTGTTTGTAATGAGGGTGCGAAAATTAGTCTCATCCAAATGAATAAGGGGGCAATGCGCCCCCTTATTCATTTGGATTGTTTATTTACGGGTTGGTGTAGATTTGGTCGAACACGCCACCGTCGTTGAAGTGGGTCTTCTGCACGGTGCGCCAGTCGCCGAAGGTCTTCTCGACCGACAGGAACTCGACTTTCGGGAAGCGATCGGTGTACTTGGCCAGCACGGTCGCGTCACGCGGGCGCAGGTAGTTGTTCGCGGCAATTTCCTGGGCCGCCGGCGACCACAGGTACTTCAGGTATTCCTCGGCCACGGCCTGGGTGCCTTTCTTGGCGACCACTTTGTCGACCACGCTGACCGGCGGCTCGGCCTCGGCCGACACGCTCGGGTAGACCACTTCGAACTGGTCGCGGCCGAACTCGCGGGCGATCATTTCGGCTTCGTTTTCGAAGGTCACCAGCACGTCGCCGATCTGGTTGGTCATGAAGGTGGTGGTGGCGGCGCGGCCACCGGTGTCGAGCACCGGCGCCTGCTTGAACAGCTTGCCGACGAATTCCTTGGCCTTGGTTTCGTCACCGCCTTGCTTGAGCACGTAGCCCCAGGCCGAGAGGTAGGTGTAGCGGCCGTTACCCGAGGTCTTGGGGTTGGGCACGATCACCTGTACGCCGTCCTTGAGCAGGTCGGGCCAGTCTTTCAGGGCCTTGGGGTTGCCCTTGCGCACGATGAACACGGTGGCCGAGGTGAATGGCGCGCTGTTGTTCGGCAGGCGGGTCACCCAGTTGTCCGGCACCAGCTTGCCGTTGTCGTTCAGGGCGTTGATGTCGGTGGCCATGTTCATGGTGATCACATCGGCCGGCAGGCCATCGATCACCGCGCGGGCCTGCTTGCTCGAGCCGCCGAAGGACATCTGGATGTTGACCTTCTCCTTGTGCTCGGCTTCCCAGTGCTTCTGGAACGCTGGGTTGTAGTCTTTGTAGAAATCGCGCATCACGTCGTAGGAAACGTTCAGCAGGGTAGGAGCAGCTTGGGCGAGGTTACCCAGGGCCAGGCCTGCGGCCAGCAGGGAGGCAGTGAAGAGTCTTTTCACGACGCGGTCCTTGTTCTTTGAGGGTTAACGGCATTTTGCCAGCGACTATAGCGGGTCGCTGGCAGGCGTTTAAAGAACAAAAAACGCTTTGTTTATAACGCCCGCTACAGCGCGGGCTTGTTACTGGGAAACAGCGCATTCCCACACCGCGAACAGAACGCCGCGCCGTGCTCGTGGCTCTTTTTCGCACAGGTCGGGCAGTCATGCTGCAACTGCTCCCCGCGCATCGCGTTGGCCAGTTCGGCGGTGAAGATGCCGGTGGGCACGGCGATGATCGAATAGCCGGTGATCATCACCAGCGACGAAAGCACCTGCCCCAGCGGCGTCTTCGGCACGATGTCGCCGAAGCCCACGGTGGTGAGGGTGACGATGGCCCAGTAGATACCCTTGGGAATACTGGTGAAGCCATGTTCGGGGCCTTCGATCACGTACATCAAGGTGCCGAACACGGTCACCAGGGTGGAAACGCTGAGCAGGAACACGATGATCTTCTGCTTGCTGCCCCGCAGCGCCGCCAGTAGGTAGTGCGCCTGCTTGAGGTAGGGGCTGAGCTTGAGCACGCGGAAGATCCGCAGCATACGGATGACGCGGATGATCAGCAGGTACTGGGCGTCGCTGTAGTACAGCGCCAAGATGCCCGGCAAGATCGCCAGCAGGTCGACCAGCCCATAGAAACTGAAGGCATAGCGCAGAGGCTTGGGCGAGCAATACAGGCGGGTGAGGTACTCGGCCAGGAAGATCGCGGTGAAACCCCATTCGATGCCTGCCAGCAGGCCGGCATAGTTCTGGTGCACTTCGTCGATGCTGTCGAGGATCACCGTCACCAGGCTGGCGAGGATGATCAGCAGCAGGATCTTGTCGAAGCGTCGGCCGGCGAGGGTGTCGGTCTGGAAGATGATGGTGTAGAGGCGTTCGCGCAGGCTTGCAGGGGTGTCCATGGGCTCTGTCCATTGGGCGGTGGGCAGAGCCTAGGAGGTGGTTTTCAGCTGTGCAAGCGGTGGGCGCCACGGCGTTGGTGGGATTTTGCCAGGTGCTTGCCCAGGTGCATCAGCCAGCAGGCGAGGACGAACGGTGCGGTCAACCCGGCAATGGGCATCAGCATGAGCAGCGATTGCAGCAACAGTGCCAAGGCAATGGCCAACAAGGTCACCCAGGGGCGCTCGCCCATGCGGCTGAAGGCCAACGCCGCCAGCGCAGCATTGAACCCGTACAACCCCAGCCATACGGCCTGCGTCTCCCCGGCCAGCAGCGCCATACCACCGCCGAGCATCGAGCCAATCACTGCCCAGGTGGCGGCGTAGGGGTGGGCGAAGTACAAGCCGATGACGATCAGCAGCCCGGCCATGGGCTTGTCGAGCAGGAAGATCTGCCCCACCCCGCGCAGCAGCGCATACAGTGGGTCGGCCTCGACATACGGGTTGGCCGAGGGCTCGGCCACCAGCAGTACACCCCAACCCAACAGCACGAACGGCGCGGTGTAGGCCACCAGCAGCTTGCCGCCGCGCTTGCGCCATTGGTGGGTGATGATGCTCGACAGGCCACCTGCGGCGATGATCAGCGGCGGCAGGATCGCCGACCAGGGCAGCACGGCGGCGATGAGGATGCCGATGAGCACGCCGTTGTAGCAGTACAACCCGGCCTGGCGGTCGGCACGGTCGTAGCCGCGGCGCTGGGCGGTGAGCAGGCCCGAGAGTGCACCGAGCAGGGCGCCGCCGACCAGGTCGGGGGCGGTCAGGAGAATGGCCAGCAGACAGCACAGGCCGCACAAGGGGTTGCGCAGCAGCAGCACCTGGCTGAAGCCGTTGAGCAGTGCCGTGGCCCAGTCGGGGCACGGGTTGACGAAATTTTTGGTGTACATGGGCAGTCAGTGAGGTTGGAAGGGCAGCGGTGGGCCTCTTTGGGCCTCGGGTTTTCCGCGGTGTCTGGTGCATCGGTGTTCGGGGAGGGCCTTGCCCTCCAATCGCGACACAAGGCCGCTCCCACAGGTTTGGCGGTCCCCTGCGGGAGCGGCCTTGTGTCGCGAAAGGGGCGCAGCGCGCCCCCAGGGTCAGTCAGACCAACGTCTCGATCCGCAGCGTATTGGTGGTCCCCGGCTTGCCGAACGGCACCCCGGCGGTGATCAGCAGCGTGTCGCCCCGGCTGGCCATGCCCTGGGCCTGGGCGATCTCCAGCGCGGTCGAGCAGATCTCGTCCACCTGGCGCAGGCGGTCGTTGACCACCGAGTGCACTCCCCAGGCCACGCTCAGGCGTCGCGCAGTGTTCAGGTTCGGGGTCAGGTTGAGGATCGGCGCCCGTGGCCGCTCGCGTGCAGCGCGCAGGGTCGAAGCGCCGGACTCGCTGTAGTTGACCAGCACCGCCACCGGCAGGATGCCGCTGATACGGCGGATCGCGCAGCTGATGGCATCCGACACCGTGGCCTCGGCCTTGGGCCGGCCGACGTCCAGCTGGGCCTGGTAGTCCGGGCCGTTCTCCACCTGACGGATGATCTTGCTCATCATCTGCACCGCTTCGAGCGGGTAGTCGCCCGAGGCGGTCTCGGCCGACAGCATCACTGCATCGGCACCTTCGGCCACGGCGTTGGCCACGTCGGTGACCTCGGCGCGGGTCGGGGCAGGAGAGAAGCGCATCGACTCGAGCATCTGCGTGGCCACCACCACCGGTTTGCCCAGCTGGCGGCAGGTGCCGATGATGCGTTTCTGGATCTGCGGCACGCTCTCGGCCGGCACTTCCACGCCCAGGTCGCCGCGGGCGACCATGATCGCGTCGGACAGCTCGGCGATGGCCTGCAACTGCTCCACCGCCGAAGGCTTCTCGATCTTGGCCATCAGGTAGGCGCGCTCGCCAATCAGCTGGCGCGCCTCGACGATGTCCTCGGGGCGCTGTACGAACGACAGCGCCACCCAGTCCACGCCCAGCTCCAGGCCGAAGGCCAGGTCGCGGCGATCTTTTTCGGTGAGTGGCGAGAGGTCGAGCACCGCCTGGGGTACGTTGACGCCCTTGCGGTCGGACAGCTCGCCGCCATTGAGCACTTCGGTATCGATGGCATCAGCGTGCTTGGCGGTTACCCGCAGGCGCAGCTTGCCGTCGTCGAGCAGCAGGTCCATGCCGGGCTCGAGCGCGGCGATGATCTCGGGGTGCGGCAGGTTGACCCGACGCGCGTCGCCCGGGGTTTTGTCGAGGTCCAGGCGCAGGGCCTGGCCGCGTTGCAACTGTACCTTGCCCTCGGCGAAACGGCCCACGCGCAGCTTCGGCCCCTGCAGGTCCATGAGGATGCCCAGCGGGTAGTTGAGTTGCTGCTCGACTTCGCGGATCCACTGGTAGCGCAGGGCGTGGTCGGCGTGTTCGCCGTGGCTGAAGTTCAGGCGGAAGATATTCACCCCGGCCTCGACCAGTTGGCGGATGTCGTCGATACCGTCGATCGCGGGGCCGAGGGTGGCGAGGATCTTTACTTTTTTATCGGGCGTCATGATTGCAAGGTCTCGAGAATCAGAATGGCGCGGAAGTCGTTGACGTTGGTGCGGGTCGGTTCGGTGACGATCAGCGCATCGAGGGCGGCGAAATAGCCATAGCCGTTGTTGTTGTCCAACTCATCGCTGGCCGACAGGCCCAGGGCTTCGGCGCGGGCGTAGCTGTGCGGGGTCATGAGGGCGCCAGCGTTTTCTTCCGAGCCGTCGATGCCGTCGGTGTCACCGGCCAGGGCGTAGACCCCGGGCAAGCCCTTGAGGTTTTCGGTAAGGCTGAGCAGGAACTCGGCGTTGCGCCCGCCACGGCCATTGCCGCGCACGGTGACGGTGGTCTCGCCACCGGAGAGGATCACGCAGGGGGCCTTGAGCGGCTGGCCGTGCTGCACGATCTGTCGGGCGATACCAGCGTGCACCTTGGCCACCTCGCGTGATTCGCCTTCCAGGTCGCCGAGAATCAACGGGCTGAAACCGGCCTTGCGGCACTTCACCGCCGCAGCTTCCAGCGACTGCTGGGGCTTGGCGATCAGCTGGAAGTGGCTGCGCGCCAGTGCTGGGTCGCCGGCCTTGACGGTTTCCGAGGCGGGGTCGTTGAGCCAGTCGATGACCGCTTTCGGGGCTTCGATGGCGTAGCGCTTGAGAATCGCCAGGGCATCGGCCGAGGTGCTCGGGTCGGCCACGGTGGGACCGGAGGCGATGACCGTGGCCAGGTCGCCGGGCACATCCGAGATCGCATAGGTGTAGACCGTGGCCGGCCAGCACGCCTTGGCCAGGCGGCCGCCCTTGATCGCCGAGAGGTGCTTGCGCACGCAGTTCATCTCGCCAATGGTGGCGCCGGACTTGAGCAGGGCTTTGTTGATCTGCTGCTTGTCGGCCAGGGTCAGGCCAGCGGCGGGCAGGGCCAGCAGCGCCGAGCCACCGCCGGAGAGCAGGAAGATCACGCGGTCGTTTTCGCTCAGGTCGCTGACCATTTCCAGCACCCGCTTGGCCACTGCAAGGCCTGCGGCATCGGGGACGGGGTGGGCGGCTTCGACCACTTCGATCTTCTGGCAGTTGGCGCCATGGCCGTAGCGGGTGACGACCAGGCCCGAGACTTCGCCTTTCCAACTTTTCTCGACCACTTCGGCCATGGCAGCGGCCGCCTTGCCAGCGCCGATGACGATGACCCGACCGGTTCGGTCGGCGGGCAGGTAGGGTTCCAGGACTTGACGCGGGTGGGCGGCGGCGATGGCTGTGTCGAACAGCTCGCGCAGTAGGTGTTGCGGATCGACCGACATGGCAGGCTCCCAAAATTCTTGTTGTTTTGCAGAATCGAAAACGCCCCCGGAACGGCCTCCGTGCAGGCCGAACCAGGGGCGGTGTTGCTCGGTGAGGCCTTACTTGTCGCCGCGAATCGAGAAGTTGGCCATGTGCTCCAGGCCCTTGATCAGCGCCGAGTGGTCCCAGTTGCTGCCGCCGATGGCTGCGCAG
>NZ_JBNNVR010000120.1:0-13029 GCF_050280645.1 Pseudomonas sp. NPDC089554 | reverse complement strand
GCTCCCGATGAAAGGCGAGCAACTCAGGTAGCGTGGTCGTCAAGCCAAACGCTGTCAGATCGATGAAGCCCGTTGTACTTGCCTCTTTTTCCAGCGCCGGCAACACCTTGGTCGAAGCCCAGGTGCAGTGCTTGTCGGAGATCTTCGAGCGGGCGGTCAAGCGTGAAATCCTCGAGGGCGAACTGGCCCTGCCGGATGTGCCGCAGGAGGTGCTGGCCAAGTACCCGGGCATCGTTGCCGGCATCCAGGGCCTTGAAGAGCAGGGCTTCCCGGTGCTGGTCAAGGATGCCTCGCTGGGCGGCGAGTTCCCGGTGATGTGCGTAACCTTGATGAACCCGCGCACCGGCGGGGTATTCGCCTCGTTCGGTGCGCACCCAAGCTTCGAGGTGGCGCTGGAGCGCAGCCTGACCGAACTGCTCCAGGGGCGCAGCTTCGAGGGCTTGAACGACCTACCGCAGCCAACCTTCGAAAGCCATGCGCTGACCGAGCCGAACAATTTCGTCGAGCACTTCATCGACTCCAGCGGCGTGGTGTCGTGGCGCTTCTTCAGCGCCAAGGCCGACTTCGAGTTCGTCGAGTGGGACTTCTCCGGCCAGGGCGAGAACTCCAACGCCGAGGAGGCCGCGACCCTGTTCGGCATCCTCGAAGACCTGGGCAAGGAAGTGTACATGGCGGTGTACGAAGACCTCGGCGCCAAGGCCTGCCGCATTCTGGTGCCGGGCTATTCGGAGATCTACCCGGTGGAGGACCTGGTCTGGGACAACACCAACAAGGCCCTGGCCTTCCGCGCAGACATCCTCAACCTGCACCGCCTCGACAACCGGGCGCTCAAGGCCCTGCTCAAGCGCCTGGACAACACCGAGGTGGATGAATACACCACTATCACCACGCTGATCGGCGTGGAGTTCGACGACAACACGGTGTGGGGCCAGTTGACCCTGCTGGAGCTGAAGCTGCTGATCAACCTGGCCTTGCAGCGTTTCGACGCGGCCAAGGAGCTGGTGGAGATGTTCCTGCAGTTCAACGACAACACCGTTGAGCGCGGGCTGTTCTACCAGGCCTTGAACGTGGTGCTGGAGGTGGAGCTGGACGATGAGCTGGAACTGGAAGACTACGAGGTGAACTTCCGGCGCATGTTCGGCGATGCGCGCATGGATGCGGTGCTGGGCTCGGTGCAAGGCAGCGTGCGTTTCCATGGCCTGACCCCGACCAGCATGCAGCTCGAAGGCCTCGACCGGCACCAGCGCCTGGTCGACAGCTACAAGAAGCTGCACGCGGCCCGGGCGCGAGCGGCGGGGCTGGCGGGCTGAGGCTGGGCCCCGCTCCTACAGGGTCTTCTATAGCCTTGGGCTGAGTGCCTCGAGCACACAGCCGGCAATTTGCGCATCCTGCACGGCCACGCCGGTCAGGTCGGCGAGGGTCACCTGCTGTTCATTTTCGCGCCCTTGCACATGCCCCGCGAGCACGCTACCCAGCTCGCTGAGTGCGTGCAGGCCGAGCAGCCCGGCCTTCAGTGCATGGGACACCTCGCCGTACTGGCTGCACTGGCGGACCGAGTCGACCACCACCCGGTCGGCACGTGCTACCAGGGCCGGGTCAAGTTCCTGCTTGCCCGGCGCGTCGGCGCCCACCGCCGTGATATGGGTGCCGGGGCGTATCCACTGGCTTTGCAGCAAGGGTTCGCGCGATGGCGTGGTGCAGACAATCAGGTTGGCACCACGCGCCACCTGCTCGGCATCGCGGGTGGTTTGCACATTGAAGCCCAGGCCCGCAGCAAACGCCCGATAACGTTCCAGCGCCGCGTCCTCGCGTCCCCACGCCAATACCTGGCGACAGTCGGTAACCGCCGCCAGGTGTTCGAGTTGCAGGCGTGCCTGCAGGCCAGTGCCGAGGATGCCGATGGCCGAGACCTCACGCGGCGCCAGCAGGCGTGCAACGATGCGGCCCGCCAGCGCGGTGCGCATGGCAGTCAGCCAGCCTTGGTCCTGCAACAGCGCCAGCGGCTGCCCGGTGCGGGCCGACAGCACCAGCATCAAGCCGTCGTTGCTGTCCAGGCCTTGCTGGGGGTTGTCGTAGAACCCGGTGGAGATTTTCACCGTGAAAGTGTCGCTGCCCTCGATGAACGCCGACTTGACGCAGCAGTCGCCATTGGCCGCCGTGAACAGGAACCCCTGCACCGGCGGCACCTGCACCTTGCCCGCGGAAAAGGCGATGAAGCCTTGTTCCAGGCGCTGCTCGGCCAGCGCCAGGTCGAGGTGGGCGATGATCTGCTGCTGGTCGAAAACCTTCATTGCACTGCCTCGAGGAATTTTTCCAGCACGATGTTGCGCCCGCAAATGATCACCGCCACTCGCTTGCCCTGGTACTCGCTCGCCAGTTTCTGCATGCCCGCCACCGCCACGCCCGCAGCGCCTTCGATGATCCAGCGTTCGCTGCTGGCGACATCGCGCATGGCCGCGCGAATCTGTGGTTCGCTGACCAGTACGGTACGGGTCAGCAGTGCCTGGCACAGGGGGAAGGTAATGGCGCCGGGCTCGACGCCACCGGCGGTACCGTCGGAAAGCGTGTCGTCCTCGTCCATCTCGATGATTTCGCCAGCCTCCAGCGAGCGTTGCAGGGTCGGGGCGTTGGCGGGCCAACAGCCGATGACCTCGACCTTCGGGTTCACCGCCCGCAACGCGGCGGCGATACCTGAGACCAGGCCGCCACCACCCACGGCCACGAACACTGCGTCCAGCTCCGGGGCCTGTTCGAGCAGTTCCATGCCAACGGTGCCTTGGCCGGCGATGATCTGTTCGTCGTTGTAGGGCGAGACGAACGGCTTGCCTTGCAGGGCGGCCTGGCGTGCGGCCTCGAGCTCCACACCCAGTGGGTCGAGGTCGAGGCTGACCACCTCGGCGCCGAGTGCGCGAATGGTCTCGACCTTGTAGGCCGAGGCCGATGTGGTTGTGTACACGGTCACCGGCACGCCAAGCAGCTTGCCGGCCAGCGCCAGGCCCTGGCCATGGTTGCCGGAGGAGGCGGTAACCACGCCCAGCCGACGCTGCGCCTCGGGCAGCAGGCGCAGCTTGTTGCTGGCGCCACGGAACTTGAAGGAGCCGGTGTGTTGCAGGTGCTCGCACTTGAGGTGGACACTGCAACCGGTCTGCGCCGAAAGCCTTGGGCTGTAGCTCAGCGGCGTGACCGCCACTTGTGGACGCAGGGCCTGGTGTGCATCGGCGATGGCCGCCTGGAGTGTGGCGAGGTCGGGGGTATCTGGCGGCATCGGGCAAGTCTCTTTGTGGAATTAATGTCTACAGTGGACTAAATTTATTCAAATGACAAGCTGGAGGAGCTGGCCTT
Organism: Pseudomonas sp. NPDC089554; assembly: GCF_050280645.1. Lineage (NCBI taxonomy): Bacteria > Pseudomonadati > Pseudomonadota > Gammaproteobacteria > Pseudomonadales > Pseudomonadaceae > Pseudomonas > Pseudomonas sp. NPDC089554. The sequence continues at coordinate 9,687 of NZ_JBNNVR010000120.1, read as the reverse complement.
GCAGGCAGTCGAACCCATTCGCCGGGCAACCGTAGATGACGTCGAGGCGATCACTGCGGTCGTCAACGAGGCCTATTCACCTTATATCGCCAGGATCGGCAAGCCACCGGCGCCGATGCTCGACGACTACCGGCAGGTGCTCGAACAGGCCCAGGTGCATGTCGCCACCCAGGATGGGCACGTGGTGGGTGTGCTGGTGACCGACCAGGAAGACCACGACCTGTGGCTGCTCAATATCGCTGTGCTGGCGCGCTGCAAAGGCCAGGGCCTGGGCAAGCGCTTGATGGCGTTCTGCGAGGCACAGGCCAGGGCGGCAGGTTGCTCGGCCATAAAGTTGTATACCCACGAAAAAATGACCGAGAACCTCGACATCTATACTCGCCTGGGTTTCGTGGAGACCCATCGCGCGGTGCAGAGCGGTTTCGCCCGTGTATTCATGTACAAACCACTGGTTGCGTCAGGCACTTAGCTGGCCAGCACGTAGGACACTTCACTGGCGGCCTGCGGTTTCTGGGCCAGAATGTGTAGACCCCCAGTTCCATCCGTTAGCCAGCATGGGGTCGGCAAACGGGTTGAATCGCCAGCGAGGCCGGGTTTGCACATGAACGAGCACTGCCCACGACTGTTGTTGCTGTTGTCGCTCAGCCTGGCCTGGCTGCCTGCGGCTGGCTGGGCGGACGATTGCAAGCACTTGGTCGCCACGGGCAACCCAGAATACCCACCGTACCTGTGGCGCGACCCGCACGACCCCACCCAGCTGATGGGCGCCAATGCCGACCTGCTGAAACAAGTGGCCAAGGAACTGGGCCTGGTGGTCGAGGTGGTCTACGCCGGCCCTTGGTCGCGCGCCCAGGAAGAGGCCCGCACCGGCCGTATCGACATGCTGGCCGGGTATTTCCTCACCGACGCGCGCCAGCAGGCGATGGATTTCATCAAGCCCGCGTTCCTGTTCACCCCCAGCGTGGTCTGGGTCAGGGCCGACGACACCTTCGCATACACCGGCTGGGCCGACTTGCACGGACGCAACGGCGGCACCTTGGTCAGCAACAGCCATGGCCAGAAGTTCGACGACTACGCCAAGGCCCACCTCAACCTCGAAGCGGTGCCCACCGCCGCGCAGGCCTTCCAGAAGCTGCTGCACAAGCGCAACGACTATGTGATCTACGAACAATTTCCCGGCGTGGCGCTGGCGCAGACCCTGGGTGTGCAGCACAACCTCAAGGTGCTGGAGCCGCCGGTTTCCAGCGAGGGCCTTTACCTGGCCCTGTCGCGCGAGGCGCCGTGCATCACCCCCACCTTGCGTGAAGCGCTGGAGCGCAAGATGCGCGAGGTGGTCGCCAGTGACCTGCCTGAACGGCTGGTGCAGGAGAACCTGGAGCGCTGGAAGGCGCAGCAGCAATAAGCGCGTCTTTGGCGCGTCGTGGCTTTCTTTGCCACGCACTTCGACGTAGCCTTGGGTATTCCCGAACCCAGTAGAAAAACAGCATGCCTGAAGGCTTTCCCTCATTACCGCCACTCAACGCCCTGCGGGTGTTAGAGGTGGTCAGCCGACACCTGAACTTCCGCCTGGCCGCCCAGGAGCTTGGGGTGACCCAGGCGGCGGTGGCGCAGCAGGTGCGGGGCCTGGAGGCCAACCTGGGCTTGCCCTTGTTCGAGCGCCTGCCGCGCGGCCTGGGCCTGACCGATGCGGGCAGGGCCTACAGCGCCAGCGTGCGTGCCGCATTGGCGATGATCGATGACGCCACCCGGCTGCTGCGCCCGGCGGCGCAACACCTGACCGTCAGCGTGACCCCGACCTTCGCCGCGAAATGGCTGATGCCAAGGCTGGGCCACTTCGCCGAGGCGCACCCGGACATCGACCTGCGCCTGCTGGCCAGCGACCGGCTCTCGCATTTTCATACCGATGGCGTCGACCTCGCCGTGCGCCACGGCCAGCCACCCTTTGGCACCGGTCTGAACGCCGAGTTGCTGATGGCCCCACCGATCGTTGCAGTGGCGAGCCCCGCGCTGCTGGCGCAGAAGGGCAAGCCGAGTGACTTCGAAAGCTTGCAGCGCTTCACCCAGTTGCATGATGCCCACGACTTCTGGCCACTGGTCAGCGCGACGCTGTTTCAACAGCCTGGCGCGTCGACCGCCAAGCATATGCGCTTCAACCAGACCTCGCTGGCGGTCGAGGCGGCCATCAACGGCCAGGGTATTGCCCTGGCAAGCCTGGCGTTCGTCGACGAGGACATCGCCAACGGGCGGCTGGTGCAGGTGTTCGACCGGCAGTTGGCGCTCGACAAGGGGTTCTACCTGGTGTGGCCACGCAAGGCGCGGGCCTCGGAGGCGCTGGCGGTGGTCAGGGCATGGTTGATGGCTCAGGTAGCGCCATAGGCAGTAGTTTTTCTATCGATATGACGAAGCCAGGCTGCCTCCCTCGCAGAGCGCGGCGCTGCTAACCTGAGCCCACTCAACTCACGTGTTCAGGAGGCAACATGTCCATCGACAAAGTCGCGATCATCACCGCCGGGGGCAGCGGCATGGGCGCAGCCGCTGCGCGGCGCCTGGCCGCAGACGGCTTCAAGGTCGGCATTCTTTCATCCTCGGGTAAGGGCGAGGCGCTGGCGCAGGAGCTTGGCGGTGTCGGCGTGACCGGCAGCAACCAGTCGGTCGAGGACCTGCAACGCCTGGTCGACGCGGTGATGGGCCGCTGGGGGCGTGTCGATGTGCTGGTCAACAGCGCAGGCCATGGCCCGCGTGCGCCGATCCTGGAAATCAGCGATGACGACTGGCACAAGGGCATGGACACCTACCTGCTCAACGTCATCCGTCCGACTCGCTTGGTCGCGCCGATCATGCAGCGCCAGCGGGGCGGGGTGGTGATCAACATCTCCACTGCCTGGGCCTTCGAGCCCAGCGAGATGTTCCCGACTTCCGCCGTGTTCCGGGCAGGTCTTGCGGCCTTCAGCAAGATCTTCGCCGACACCTATGCCGGCGACAACGTACGCATGAACAACGTGCTGCCCGGCTGGATCGACAGCCTGCCGGCCACCGAGCAGCGCCGCGACAGCGTGCCGCTCAAGCGCTATGGCAGCAGCGAGGAGATCGCCGCGACCATCGCCTTCCTGGCCAGCGAGGGTGCGGCCTATATCACTGGGCAGAACATCAAGGTCGATGGCGGGTTGACCCGGCACGTGTGAGCGGCCACAGACCAGAGGCCATGGCTCCAGCATGAATTTCCGTGAGCGGCGCCAGCCGTTATCCTTGGGCCTCTCTCTGCCGAACGAGCCTTCCCCATGCTCCTCCGACACCTGGTGCGCCGCCTCGACCTGATCACCCTGCAACTGTTCGTTGCAGTGCACGAGGAAGGCACACTGACCCGCGCGGCCGAGCGCGAAATGATCGCGCTGTCGGCGGCGAGCAAGCGCCTGAACGACATGGAGCAAACCCTGGGCATCGAGCTGTTCGAGCGCAATGCCAAGGGCATGGGGCTGACGGCGGCGGGGGAGACGCTGCTGTACTACGCCAAGCGCATCCTGGCCGATGTGGAGAAGATCGGCATCGATGTCGGCGAGCACCTGCAAGGGGTGCGCGGCTACGTGCGTATGCTGGCCAATATCTCGGCGATCATCGAGTTCCTGCCTGAAGACTTGCAGGCGTTCATGGCCAGCCATGGGCAGGTGCGCATCAACCTGGAAGAGCGTCCCAGCGCCGGAGTGGTGAAGGGCATTGTCGATGGCATCGCCGACATCGGCATCTGCTCGGCGGATACCGAGATCAAGGGTCTGCACGCAGTGCCTTACCGGCAGGACCAACTCGTGGTGGTGATGCGCCCGGAGCACAGCCTGGCCGGTCGCGAGCGCATCGAATTCAGCGAAGCCCTGGACTTCGACCACGTCGGCCTGCATGCCGACAGCTTCATCAACCTGCGCACCCATGCCGCCGCACGTGCTTGCGGCAAGCTGCTGCGGGTGCGCATCCATGTGCCCGGTTTCGATGCGGTGTGCCGCATGGTGCAGGCCGACTTCGGCGTGGGCGTGTTGCCACTGAAGGCCTTCGAGCTGATCGGCAGGCCATTGGGGCTCAAGGCGGCGGTGCTGGAGGACGACTGGGCGGTGCGCAGCATGTTGCTGGTCATCCGCGATACCCAGGCGCTTTCGCCGGTCAGCAAGCTGCTCTACGAGCACTTGCAGGGCCTCTAGCGCCGGGGCCTTCGTGTTTCGCGAAGGCCCATTGCCGATTTACGGTTGGAAGGGTGGGGCGGGGCTGCCATAGGCTTGGATCAAATTCCAAGAACAAGAGGTTTCCTTCCTCATGACTGCCCTCAACGGCCTGCGCGTCATTGAAATCGGAACCTTGATCGCCGCGCCTTTTGCCGCCCGCCTGTTGGGCGAGTTCGGCGCCGAAGTGATCAAGATCGAATCCATGGGCCACGGCGACCCCCTTCGCAAATGGCGAAAGATGCACGAAGGCACCTCGCTCTGGTGGTACCTGCAATCGCGCAACAAGAAGTCCCTGGCGCTGAACCTCAAGTCGCCCGAGGGCATCGCCTTGGTCAAGCAACTGGCCGAAAGCGCCGACGTGTTGATCGAGAACCTGCGCCCCGGGGCCCTGGAAAAACTCGGCCTGGGCTGGGACGTGCTGCACGCGCTGAACCCCAAACTCACCCTGGTGCGCATTTCCGGCTACGGCCAGACCGGCCCGTACCGCGACCGCCCAGGTTTCGGTGCAATTGGCGAGGCCATGGGCGGTATCCGCTACACCACCGGCACACCGGGTATTCCTCCGGCGCGGGTAGGGGTGAGCCTGGGGGATTCGCTGGCTTCCATGCACGCAGTGATCGGCGCGCTGATGTCGGTGCTGCGGGTCAAGACCGGGCAGGGCGATGGCCAGGTGGTGGACGTGTCGCTGGTGGAAAGCGTGTTCAACGTCATGGAAAGCCTGGTGCCCGAGTACGCCATGATGGGCCATGTGCGTGAGCGCACCGGGGGCGCGCTGCCTGGCATCGCGCCTTCCAATACCTACCCCACGGCCGACCAGGCCTATGTGGTGATCGCGGGCAACAGCGATCCGATCTTCCAGCGCCTGATGCTCGCCATCGGCCGGGCCGACCTGGCCGAGCGGCCGGACTTCGCGCACAACGACGGCCGCGCCCGGGAGAGCGGCATGCTCGACCAGGCGATCAGCGACTGGACCCTGCGCCACCCCATCGAACACGTGCTGGCCGTGCTGGAGCAGGCAGAAGTGCCCGCCGGGCGCATCTATTCAGTGGCCGATATCGTTGCCGACCCGCACTACCAGGCCCGCGACATGATCCTCGACACCACGCTGCCTGGCGGCGCCGAGGTCAAGATGCCGGGCATCGTGCCCAAGCTTTCGCAAACCCCCGGCCAGGTCAATTGGCAAGGCCCGACACTGGGTCAACACACTGACGCCGTGCTGGCTGGCCTGGGCCTGAGTGACGAGCAGGTGCAGCGCCTGAAAGCTGCGGGGGTGGTGCAATGATCACCGACTATTCCGAGCGCCTGGTCGTGCAGGAGGTTTCCCCGCGCGATGGCTTGCAGATCGAGCCGGTGTGGGTGGAAACCGCCGACAAGGTCGCGTTGATCGACCAGCTGTCGCTGGCAGGCTTCTCGCGCATTGAGGCCGGCTCGTTCGTTTCGCCAAAGGCCATTCCCGCACTGCGCGATGGTGATGAGGTGTTCCGTGGCATCCGCCGCCAGCCTGGGGTGATCTATGTCGCCCTGGTGCCCAACCTCAAGGGCGCCGAGCGTGCCCTGGCGGCCGACGCCGATGAACTGAACCTGGTGATGTCCGCCAGCCAGACCCACAACCGCGCCAACATGCGCATGAGCTGCGAGCAGTCGCTGGCGGCGTTCGCCGATATCGTGGCCCTGGCCAAGGGCACCTCGGCGTCGCTCAACGCCAGCATCGCCACCACCTTTGGCTGCCCGTTCGAGGGCGCGATCGACGAAGACCGCGTGCTGGCGATCGTTGAGGCGTACCTGAAACTGGGGGTGACCGGCATCAGCCTGGCCGACACCACCGGCATGGCCAACCCGCGGCAGGTCGATCGTCTCGTGCGCCGGGTGCTGACCCGTATGTCGGCGAACGCGCTGACCCTGCATTTCCACAACACCCGCGGCCTTGGCCTGTGCAACGTGCTGGCCGCCTATGAAGCCGGGGCGCGGCGTTTCGATGCCTCGCTCGGCGGGCTGGGCGGCTGCCCGTTCGCGCCGGGCGCCTCGGGCAACATCTGCACCGAAGACCTGGTCAACCTGTGCGACGAGGTCGGCATTCCCACCGGTATCGACCTTGCCCACCTGCTGCAACTGTCGCGCACCTTGCCGGCCCTGCTCGGCCACGAACTGCCCGGCCAGGTGGTCAAGGCCGGGCGCAACTGCGACCTGCACCCGACCCCGGCCGGCCTGTTCGACTGAACGCTTCACCCAGACAACAAAAACAATCGGGCGCCTGGGTTCCAGGCCGCCCACTGGAGACTGAAATGACCCTATCCGCGACCTCCACCGGCGGTTTCGCCGACGACGTCAGTGCCGAGAAAGCCATCGTCCGCAAGGTGGCCTGGCGCATCATGCCGTTGATCATGATCTGCTACCTGTTCGCCTTCTTCGACCGCATCAACATCAGCTTCGCCAAGTTCCAGCTGCAGGCCGACCTGTCCTTGAGCAACACCGCCTACGGCCTGGGCGCGGGCCTGTTCGTGGTGGGCTACGTGCTGTTCGAGGTGCCCAGCAACATGATGCTGTACAAGGTCGGCGCGCGCCGCTGGATCGCCCGCATCATGATGTCCTGGGGCGTGGCCACCGCGCTTATGGTGTTCGTCACCGCTGAATGGCAGTTCTACGTGCTGCGCTTTCTGATCGGCGCCATGGAGGCCGGGTTCGCCCCTGGCGTGCTGTATTACCTGACGCTGTGGTTCCCACAGAGCTACCGTGGGCGCATCACCTCGATGCTGTTCCTCGCCTCGGCGTTCGCCGGGCTGATCGGCGCGCCGGTCTCGGGCCTGGTGCTTGGGCATATGGATGGGCTGCTCGAGATGCGCGGCTGGCACTGGCTGTTCCTGCTCGGCGGGGTGCCTTGCGTGCTGCTGGGGCTGGTGGTGCTGCGCACCCTCAAGGACCGGGTGGCCGATGCCCAGTGGCTGACGCCCGAGGAGAAGACGTTGCTGGCCAGCCGCATCGCCAGCCATGAGGCGAACAAGCACGGCTCGCTGCTGGCGGCGATCCGCCTGCCGGGTTTCCTGATGCTGGGGGTGATCTACTTCCTGATCCAGGTGGCGTCCTACGGCCTGAATTTCTGGGCACCGCAGTTGATTCGCAGCGCGGGCACCGAAAACCCGGTGATCATCGGGCTGCTGACCGCCGTGCCATATATCTGCGGGGCAATCAGCATGGTGGTGATCGGGCGCCTGTCCGATGCCAGCGGCGAGCGTCGTAAATTCGTCTGTGGCTTGGTGGTGGCGGGGGCGATCGGCTTCTTCTGCGCCGGTATCTTTGCCGAGCACACCCTGCTGCTGGTGTTCGCCCTGGCGTTGCTGGGGGCGGGCATCATCGCCTCGATCCCGGCGTTCTGGGCTTTGCCGCCGAAGCTGTTGGCCGGTGCTGGAGCGGGGGCGGCGGGCGGTATCGCGCTGATCAACACCCTGGGCCAGTTCGGCGGCATCGTCAGCCCGGTGATGGTGGGCTACATCAAGGATATGAGCGGTAGTACCACGCCTGCGTTGTACGTGATCGGCGTTACCAGCCTGCTGGCGGCCGCCTTGCTCTACTGGGGGCTGCCGGAGCGCCTGCGGACTCGGGACAAGCCGAGCCGCTGAGGGTCAGCTGCGGGTCGCAGGGTAGCGCTCGACGCTGTCGGTGACGGTAGTCGGGCTGTCGGCCCGCAGGATCGACAGCCTGCGCTGCTCGTAGGCTTCCTGGGAAAGCCCCTGGCGTTGCAGGGCTTCGAGCTGCAACTGGCGGGCTTCCTCGGCGCTGTAGGGGCGCAGTTCCGGGTGGTTGGCGCAGCCGCCGAGCACAAGGGCGGCGGCCAGGGCGGCGAAGAGCAGGCGGGCAGGGCGGTTCATCGTATGCAGTCCCATGATTCAAACGATGTGAGTCGATGGGTAAAGCTTATTGGCCGCCGCCCAGCAGCAGAAATCGCCGCTTTCAATAGTGACTATCGAAGGTGGCTATAGCCACTATCGGATTATGGCAGCGGCGAGTACACCGAACCTGTCATGCGTTCGCTCAACAGCTCCAGGGCACGCAACCCGGCCAGCGAGTTGCCCGCCGCATTCAGCGCCGGCGACCACACGCAAATGCTGTAGCGCCCCGGCACGATCGCCACGATACCGCCACCCACGCCACTTTTGCCCGGCAACCCCACGCGGTAGGCGAAGTTGCCGGCCTCGTCGTACAGCCCGCTGGTGGCCATGACCGCGTTCACCTGCTGCGCCTGGCGCGGGCTCAGCACCTGCTCGTCGCTGTGGGCGCAGTAGCCGCTGTTGGCCAGGAAGGAAAACCCGCGCGCCACGTCCACGCAGCTCATCGACAGTGCGCAGTGGTGGAAGTAGCTGCGCAGCACCGCGTCGACATCGTTATGGAAGTTGCCGAACGCCTGCATCAGGTAGGCCATGGCCGCGTTGCGCGCGCGGTGCTGGTATTCGGACTCGGCCACCACCGCGTCGCTGACCATGCGCGGGTTGCCGGCCAGGCGGCGGACGAAGTCGCGCATCGACAGGGAAGGGGTGGCGTAGCGCGACTGGTTGATGTCGCAGATCACCAAGGCGCCTGCGTTGATGAACGGGTTACGCGGGCGGCCCTTTTCCACCTCCAGCTGCACCAGCGAGTTGAATGCCTGGCCCGAGGGCTCGTAGCCCAGGCGGGTCCAGATGTCCTCGCCGCTGTTGCGAATCGCCTGCACCAGGCTGAACACCTTGGAAATGCTCTGGATCGAGAACGGCGTGCGCGCATCGCCCGCGCAGTGCAACTGGCCGTCCACGCCATACACGGCGATGCCCAGCTGGTTGGGGTCGACCTCGGCCAGGGCGGGGATGTATTGCGCCACCTGGCCTTGGCTAAGCAACGGGCGGACGTGGTCGAGGATTTCCTGCAGGAGTGCTTGCATCGATGGAGCCCTGAAGTTTGCGCTAGAGCGGTTGGAAAGCAGAGACGACACGCCTGCACGATAGAACACATCGGACATCAGGCGGTGTCTAGGCAGGGCGAGTAGTCTCAGAATAATGGCATCTCTACGTATTACTACTTAGTCCCTCCGCGTAGTACTGCGAATTTTCTCCTTGGCTCGGTAGGCCGAAAGTGTGCATCGTCCTACCCGGGCACACACAACAACAAAAATTGCCGCAGGCCACACGCCCGTGGCTGGAGAAAATCCAATGTCCAATCTGGCTACCCGAATTGCCTGGTTTGCCGTTGCTCTGCTTGGCGCTTTTGCGCTCGGCACCCTGGCCTTGCGGCGGGGCGAAGCAATCAATGCCCTCTGGATCGTTACCGCTGCTGTCGCGATCTACCTCGTTGCCTACCGCTACTACAGCCTGTTCATCGCCAACAAGGTGATGCGACTGGATGCTGGTCGCGCCACCCCCGCTGTACTCAACAACGATGGCCTGGACTACGTCCCGACCAACAAGCACATCCTCTTCGGTCACCACTTCGCTGCCATCGCAGGCGCCGGCCCTCTGGT
>NZ_JBNNVR010000119.1:0-13137 GCF_050280645.1 Pseudomonas sp. NPDC089554 | reverse complement strand
CAAGGCGGTGCTGACCGAAGCCGGCAGCGTGCTGCTGCGCCGCTCCCGGCACCGGTTTCCAGGCTGCCCAGGCAACCCAGCTCGCCTTCTACCGACACGCCGCAGGCGTGGGCGAACGCCACGGTCTGCTGGGTGACGCGCACGTTGTAGTCGTAGTCGGACGGGGTCTTGCCGTCCTCTTTCAGCGAGCCGTCCATCATCACCGAGCTGAAGCCCAGCTGGATGGAGCGCTGGCACACGTCAGGGCTGGTGCCGTGGTCCTGGTGCATGCACACCGGGATGTGCGGGAATTCTTCGATGGCCGCCAGGATCAGGTGGCGCAGGAACGGCGCACCGGCGTATTTGCGAGCACCGGCGGACGCCTGGACGATGACCGGGGAGTCGGTCTTGTCGGCCGCTTCCATGATGGCGCGCATCTGCTCGAGGTTGTTGACGTTGAAAGCCGGAACGCCGTAGCCGAACTCGGCAGCGTGGTCCAGCATCTGGCGCATGCTAATGAGTGCCATTGTGTATCTCTCTCCCGACAAGCGTCGTTAATTCGTGCAAGCCTGCCGCAGGGGCGGTTGCTGTTCAAGTAGTGTGGGCCATTGCGGCCCGGCCAGTCACGGTGCCTTGCAGCCCCGCCCAATCAAGTCGTTGGTTGCCACCCAGTACACCAGGCCTTCCTCACCCTTGATGTGGAAGGCCAGCACACCATCGCTGTACAGCGCCCCCGAAGCGCCCGGCTCGGGTTTGAGCCGGTAGACCTGGTCGCCGCCACCGAGGCGTACGTCGACCGCGTCCTGCTTGGCGTCGGCGTAGCGCCACAGCACTTCGGCCTGGCTGTCGCAGACCCAGCGGGTCCAGTTGTCCGTGGCGGCGGGCGCCGACGGTTGCAGCAGCGAACAGCCTGCCAGTGTCGCCAAAACCACGAGGGCTACAAGCGCTTTCATTGAATATCCCCTAGATGACCACGAATCGCGCGTCGGGTTGCCTTGAACCGATCAAGGGCAACCCGGGGCCTTGCGCTGGTGCTCGTCGTCGTACTTTTCCAGGCCATCCGGGCCCATACGCTTGTTGATCACCGGCACCGTCTCTTCCTGCCACTGCGACTGGTAACAGCCGCCCTGGGGCGCGACGGGTGCCTCGGTCTGCGGGGCCTTGCCGCTGGAGCAAGCGCCCAGCAGCAGTGCCACGATCATCACAGGCAATTGCTTGACCATTCGGTCGCTCCCTTTGCCAGGCGCCTCGCGTCTCAGGCCTTGGCCCGCTCTTCCAGGATTGCCACGGCGGGCAGGACCTTGCCTTCGACGAACTCGAGGAACGCGCCGCCACCGGTAGAAATGTAGGAGATATCCTTGCTGACGCCATATTTGTCGATGGCCGCCAGGGTGTCACCGCCACCGGCGATGGAGAACGCGGCGCTATCGGCGATGGCCTTGGCCAGTACCTTGGTGCCGTTGCCGAACTGGTCGAATTCGAACACGCCGACCGGGCCGTTCCACAGGATGGTCTTCGACGACTTCAGCAGCTCGGCGAAGTTGGCTGCGGTTTGCGGGCCGATGTCCAGGATCATGTCGTCTGCCGCCACGTCGGCGATGGCCTTGACGGTGGCTTCGGCGCTCTCGGCGAACTCCTTGGCAACCACCACGTCCACCGGCAGCGGCACGCTGACCTTGGCGGCGATGGCCTTGGCGGTCTCGACCAGGTCAGGCTCGTACAGCGACTTGCCGACTGGGTGGCCGGCAGCGGCGAGGAAGGTGTTGGCGATGCCGCCACCGACGATCAGCTGGTCGCAAACGCTGCTCAGGCTGTTCAGCACGTCCAGCTTGGTCGACACCTTGGAGCCGGCAACGATGGCCGCCATCGGCTTGGCCGGGGCCTTCAGGGCCTTGCCCAGCGCGTCCAGCTCGGCAGCCAGCAACGGGCCAGCCGCGGCGACCTTGGCGAACTTGGCCACGCCGTGGGTGGAACCCTCGGCGCGGTGGGCGGTGCCGAAGGCATCCATGACAAATACGTCGCACAGCGCGGCGTACTTCTGCGCCAACTCGTCGGCGTTCTTCTTCTCGCCCTTGTTGAAGCGCACGTTCTCGAACAGCACCACATCACCGGCCTTGACCTCGACGCCGTCCAGGTAGTCGGCGACCAGCGGTACTTCGCGGCCCAGGGCCTTGCTCAGGTAGTCGGCGACCGGCTTGAGGCTGTTCTCGGCAGAGAATTCGCCCTCGGTCGGGCGGCCCAGGTGCGAGCAGACCATCAGCGCTGCGCCCTTTTCCAGGGCCAGCTTGATGGTCGGCAGCGCTGCCAGGATACGCGCGTCGCTGGCTACCACACCGTCCTTCACAGGAACGTTGAGGTCTTCGCGGATCAGTACGCGCTTACCTTGCAGGTCGAGGTCGGTCATCTTCAACACGGTCATGAATGCAGTCCTTCAGGGCTGTTTGGTGCGGGTTTGGTGAACGACGTGCAGATAATGTTCGGCAACGTCGAGCATACGGTTGGCGAACCCCCATTCGTTGTCGAACCAAGCCAGCAGGTTCACCAGGCGTGGGCCTGAGACGCGGGTTTGGCTGGCATCGACAATCGCCGAATGCGGGTCATGGTTGAAATCACAGCTGGCGTGGGGCAGCTCGGTGTAGGCCAGCAGGCCCTTCAGCGGGCCGTCCAACGCGGCCTCGCGCAGCACCCGGTTGACCTCGGCGGCATTGGTGTCGCGGGCGGTCTGCAAGGTGATGTCCAGGCACGAGACGTTGACGGTCGGCACGCGTACCGCTTTGGCCTGGATTCGCCCGGCAAGTTCCGGAAGCAGGCGTTCGATACCTCGGGCAAGGCCGGTGGACACCGGAATCACCGACTGGAACGCCGAGCGCGTGCGGCGCAGGTCTTCGTGGTGGTAGGCGTCGATCACCGGCTGGTCGTTCATCGCCGAGTGGATGGTGGTGATCTGCACGTATTCGATGCCGAACGCCTGGTCCAGCACGCGCAACAGCGGCACGCCGCAGTTGGTGGTGCAGGAAGCGTTGGACACCAGCAGCTCACTGCCGGTCAGGCAGCTTTGGTTGATGCCGTAGACCACCGTGGCATCCACGTCGGCCTCGCTGGCCATGGGCTGCGAGAACAGCACCCGTGGCGCACCGGCATCGAGGAAACGCTGGCCGTCGGCGCGGGTGTTGTAGGCGCCGGAGCACTCCAGCACCAGGTCGATGTCCAGGGAGGCCCAGTCGATACCTTCCGGGGAATCCTGGCGCAGCACTTTCACGCAGTCGCCATTGATGTGCAGGCAATCGCCGTCGACCCGCACTTCGCCGGGGAAGCGGCCATGGGTGGAGTCGAAACGGGTGAGGTATTCCAGGCTGGCCTGGTCGGCCAGATCGTTCAGCGCGACGATCTCGAAACCGGCCTTCGCCCCTCGCTCGAACAGTGCGCGCAGGACACAACGGCCAATGCGGCCGTAACCGTTGAGTGCAACTTTGTAGGGGCGCTGGGGCATTCGGGGCTCACTAAAACGTGATGGACATTGGGGCCGCGTTGCGGCCCATCGCGACGCAAGGCCGCTCCCACAAGGAACGGTGCATGCCATGCCTTGTGGGAGCGGCCTTGTGTCGCGAAACGAGGGCAATGCCCTCGCCTCACACAGTCTGAATCAGTCTTCCAGCAGCTCTTCGGCGGTGCCCAGGATGTTCTCCAGGGTAAAGCCGAATTCCTCGAACAGCGCGCCAGCCGGGGCCGACTCACCGTAGGTGGTCATGCCGATGACGCGGCCTTCGAGGCCGACGTACTTGTACCAGAAGTCGGCATGGGCGGCTTCGATGGCGATACGTGCACCCACTTCCAGCGGCAGCACCGACTGCTTGTAGGCGGCATCCTGGGCATCGAACACGCTGGTGCTCGGCATCGAAACAACGCGTACCTTGCGGCCTTGCTCGCTGAGCTTGTCGAACGCCTGCACTGCCAGGCCCACTTCGGAACCGGTGGCGATCAGGATCAGCTCAGGCTCGCCGGCGCAGTCCTTGAGCACGTAACCGCCACGGGCGATGTCGGCGATCTGCTGGGCGTTGCGGTCCTGGTGCTGCAGGTTCTGGCGCGAGAAGATCAGCGCCGATGGGCCGTCCTTGCGCTCCAGTGCGGCTTTCCAGGAAACCGCCGACTCCACGGCATCGGCCGGGCGCCAGGTGTCCAGGTTCGGGGTGCTGCGCAGGCTGGTGAGCTGCTCGATCGGCTGGTGGGTCGGGCCGTCTTCGCCCAGGCCGATGGAGTCGTGGGTGTAGACGTGGATCACGCGCTGCTTCATCAGTGCAGACATGCGCACCGCGTTGCGGGCGTATTCCATGAACATCAGGAAGGTCGCGCCGTAAGGCACCAGGCCTCCGTGCAGGGCCACGCCGTTCATGATGGCGGTCATGCCGAACTCGCGCACGCCGTAGAACACGTAGTTGCCGTTTGCGTCATTGGCCTCGACGCCCTTGCAACCTTTCCAAAGGGTCAGGTTGGAACCGGCCAGGTCCGCCGAGCCGCCGAGGAACTCGGGCAGCAGCGGGCCGAAGGCATTCAGGGTGTTCTGGCTGGCCTTGCGGCTGGCGATGGTTTCGCCCTTGGCGGCCACTTCATTGATGTAGGCCTGGGCCTTTTCGGCGAAGTCGGCGGGCAGCTCACCTGCGGTGCGGCGCTTGAATTCGGCAGCCAGCTCAGGGAAGGCCTGGGCGTAGGCATCGAAACGTTGGTTCCACTCGGCCTCGGCCTTGGCGCCCGCGTCTTTTGCATCCCACTCGGCGTAGATGTCGGCAGGAATTTCGAACGGGCCGTGGTTCCAGTTCAGTTCCTTGCGGGCCAGGGCGATTTCATCGTTGCCCAGCGGTGCGCCGTGGCAGTCTTCCTTGCCCTGCTTGTTCGGCGAGCCGAAGCCAATGATGGTCTTGCAGCAGATGAGGGTCGGACGGTCGCTTTTGCGCGCGGTCTCGATCGCCATCTTGATCTCGTCAGCGTCGTGGCCGTTGACGTTGCGAATCACCTGCCAGTTGTACGCCTCGAAGCGCGCTGGGGTGTTGTCGGTGAACCAGCCGTGCACTTCACCGTCGATGGAAATGCCGTTGTCGTCGTAGAAGGCGACCAGCTTGTTCAGGCCCAGGGTGCCAGCCAGCGAGGCGACCTCATGGGAAATGCCTTCCATCATGCAGCCATCGCCGAGGAACACGTAGGTGTTGTGGTCGACGATGTTGTGGCCGTCACGGTTGAACTGCGCAGCCATGACCTTTTCGGCCAAGGCGAAGCCCACGGCGTTGGCGATACCCTGGCCGAGTGGGCCGGTGGTGGTCTCTACACCTGCGGTGTAGCCATATTCCGGGTGGCCCGGGGTGCGGCTGTGCAGCTGGCGGAACGCCTTGAGGTCGTCGATCGACAGGTCGTAGCCGGTCAGGTGCAGCAGCGAATAGATCAGCATCGAGCCGTGGCCGTTGGACAGCACGAAGCGGTCACGATCGGCGAATTTCGGGTTGCTCGGGTTGTGCTTGAGGTAATCGCGCCAAAGCACTTCGGCGATATCCGCCATACCCATGGGGGCACCTGGGTGGCCGCTGTTGGCTTTTTGCACGGCATCCATGCTGAGGGCACGAATGGCGTTGGCACGCTCACGACGGCTGGGCATCGCTTATCTCCTGGGGCTTGAATAAGTAGTGAAACGAAAAAAGGCGACCATTTTCGCCCACAGCGGGGGCCGGGGGCAATGACGGATGGTCGCAGTCGGGAGTTTTTCCTGTGTTTAGCGTTGATTGCGCAGAAAAAACTGGAAATGAACCACTCTGTGGGAGCGGCCGCCCATCGAGCAATATCAAAACTTTTTGATATTGGCCTTGCGAGGGCAACGCTGCCTGACTAGACTGCGGCCCCATGACCTTGACCGCGCAGACCATTCCCCTTCAGAACAGCGACGAGCTGGCCGCCTTGTGCAAGGCCAGTGGCGACTCGCTGCGCCTGAATGTGCTGCGCGCGCTGGCAAGCGACTCGTTCGGCGTGCTGGAGCTGGCGCAGATCTTCGACATCGGCCAGTCCGGCATGAGCCACCACCTCAAGGTACTGGCCCAGGCCGACCTGGTGGCCACGCGCCGCGAAGGCAACGCGATCTTCTACCGCCGCGCCCTGCCCGACAGCCTGCGCCTGGGCGGTCGCCTGCACGCGGCACTGCTTGACGAAGTCGATGGGCTCAGCCTGCCAGGCGATGTGCAGACGCGTATCGCCCAGGTGCAGCAGCGCCGCGCCGCTACCGCCCAGGACTTCTTCCTGCGCGTGGAAGAACGCTTCCGCGCCCAGCAGGACCTGATCGCCGGCTTGGCGCAATACCGCGAGAGCCTGCTGGCGCTGCTCGACAACCTTAGCTTCGAACCCGGCGCCAGCGCGCTGGAAGTCGGCCCCGGCGACGGCGGTTTCCTGCCCGACCTGGCGCGCCGCTTCGCCCAGGTCACAGCGCTGGACAACAGCCCGACCATGCTCGAACTGGCCCGCCAAGTGTGCCAGCGCGAAGGCCTGGGTAATGTAAACCTGCAGTTGGCCGATGCACTGGGTGCAACGGATGTGGAAGCCGACTGCGTTGTGCTGAACATGGTGCTGCACCATTTCAGCGACCCGGCCCAGGCCCTGTGGCTGCTGGCCAACCGCGTGAAGGCAGGCGGCAGCCTGCTGGTCACCGAGCTGTGCAGCCATGACCAGGGGTGGGCGCGGGAAGCCTGCGGCGACCTGTGGCTTGGCTTCGAGCAGGACGAACTGACCCGCTGGGCCAATGCCGCAGGGCTGGCTGCCGGGGAAAGCCTCTATGTGGGCTTGCGTAATGGTTTCCAGATTCAGGTCCGACATTTCCAACGGACGGCTGGCGACACTCAATATCGGTAAATTTTAGGAACCCGTCGAAATGAGCGAATACTCACTGTTCACCTCCGAGTCCGTGTCCGAAGGCCACCCGGACAAGATCGCCGACCAAATTTCGGACGCGGTCCTCGATGCCATCATCACCCAGGACAAGCACGCCCGCGTGGCCTGCGAAACCCTGGTCAAGACTGGCGTCGCGATCATCGCCGGTGAAGTCACCACCTCCGCCTGGGTCGACCTTGAGGACCTGGTGCGCAAGGTCATCATCGACATCGGCTACAACAGCTCCGACGTCGGCTTCGACGGCGCCACCTGCGCCGTGATGAACATCATCGGCAAGCAGTCGGTGGACATCGCCCAGGGCGTCGACCGCTCCAAGCCGGAAGACCAGGGCGCGGGCGACCAGGGCCTGATGTTCGGCTATGCGAGCAACGAAACCGACGTGCTGATGCCGGCACCTATCTGCTTCTCGCACCGTCTGGTCGAGCGCCAAGCCGAAGCGCGCAAGTCCGGCCTGCTGCCGTGGCTGCGCCCGGATGCCAAGTCCCAGGTCACCTGCCGCTACGAAAACGGCAAGGTCGTGGGCATCGACGCTGTCGTACTGTCGACCCAGCACAACCCTGAAGTGTCGCTCAAAGACCTGCTGGAAGCGGTGATGGAGCTGATCGTCAAGCACACCCTGCCTGCCGAACTGCTGCACAAGGACACCCAGTTCCACATCAACCCGACCGGCAACTTCATCATCGGCGGCCCAGTGGGCGACTGCGGCCTGACCGGTCGCAAGATCATCGTCGACTCCTACGGCGGCATGGCTCGTCACGGTGGCGGCGCGTTCTCCGGCAAGGACCCATCCAAGGTCGACCGCTCCGCCGCCTACGCCGGCCGCTACGTGGCCAAGAACATCGTCGCCGCAGGCCTGGCCGAGCGCTGCGAGATCCAGGTGTCCTACGCCATTGGCGTGGCGCTGCCTACCTCCATCTCGATCAACACCTTCGGCACCGGCAAGGTCTCCGACGAGAAGATCGTGCAGCTGGTTCGCGAGTGCTTCGACCTGCGCCCGTACGCCATCACCAAGATGCTCGACCTGCTGCACCCGATGTACCAGGAGACCGCAGCCTACGGCCACTTCGGCCGCGAGCCGCAGCAGAAGACCGTCGGCGACGACACCTTCACCACCTTCACCTGGGAGCGCACCGACCGCGCCGCCGCCCTGCGCGACGCTGCTGGCCTGTAAGCCTCCTACAGCGGTAAAGGAAAGCCCCTGCCGAGCGATCGGCAGGGGCTTTTTTCATGGCGACCACAATACCCCGCAATGCACCGATACGACTCTTTGCGTCAGAATCGACTGATTATCTGTGAGCAAGTGTCACCAAGGGTTTCTAAATCGCCCGAAGCAAGGCAGGATTTCTCCTACTTTTCAGCTTGCCCCGCCCCGACATGGAGGCCTTTTCATGAAACTGTTCACCTCACTCGCCCTGTTCACCGCCCTGGGCCTGACCGCTGGCACCCTCCAGGCTGCCCAGCCTGAACCCGGCCTGACCGGCTGCGCCGCCAAGCGCAGTGCCATCGAGAACCAGCTGAAGATCGCCCGCGATAACAACAATTCAGGCCAGGTCGCCGGCCTCGAAAAAGCGCTGCAAGAGAACACCGCCAATTGCACCGACACCAGCCTGCGCAAGGAACGCGAACAGAAGGTGCTCGACGCCCGCCACGAAGTGGCCCAGCGCACCAAGGACCTGGACAAAGCCATGAAGAAAGGCGACCCGGAACGCATCAACAAGCGCAAGGAAAAGCTCGCCGAGGCCAAGAAGGAATTGCAGGCTGCGGTGGACGAGCTGGAACGCTAGAAACGGTCATTGCACGCCTGCAATGAACGGGTGGCGATCAGTGATTGCGAAATTCGCTATGGCACGCCTTGCACGCCGCTTCCACGCGGTCCATCGGCACCTTCAATTGCGTGGCGTCCAGCGGCTGGCTGCGGGTTACCTCGCGCAAGTCGCCGGTGCTCGCCTCCAGTTGCCGAGCCAGTTCATGAAAACGCGTCTGGCGCTCCCACACCTCGGGGCGCGCACTGCTGTCGCCTTCATCGCGCACCATGGGGAAATGCTGCCACGGCTCGCGGGCCAACGCATCGAGGTGCACCGCGCCCTCGGCGAAGCGGCCGCTGTCGAACGGCAGGCGACCACGCAGCATGCCGCCCATGTCCTCGCTGGTCTTGAGCATCTGTTTGAAGATCGCCTTGCGCTGGCCCAGCGGCGAGTTCGGGTCGACGCCATCGCACGCGCTCAGGGCAAGCACGGCAAGCAGTACTACGGTCAATCGCTGGAACATCTCGGTCACTTCGGCCTGCGCAAACGGGTCGCCAGTATCGCCGCCACGCAGGCAAAGGCCAATACCCCTACAGAAACAAGGGTCGAACATTCATCTTCGACCGCCACAGGACACTGCCCATGAAACAAGCCCTGCGCCACCTCGCCTGGGCGCTGCCCGCCCTGGCCCTGCTGGCCGGCTGCGATGGCGGCGACAACGCCAAGCCCGAACCCACGCCCCATGCCGTTGCCACCTATGTGCCGGCCACCTGGAAAGACCTGCCAGCAGTCAGCGACGAAGACCTGCTGGCAGGCTTCTATGCCTGGCGCAATGGCTGCGAAAAGCTCAAGCGCGATGCGGTGTGGGCACCCACCTGTGAAGCGGCGGGCACGGCCAACGCCAGCGCCGAGCAGGTGCGCACTTTCCTGGAAAACAATTTGCAGGTGTATGGCCTGCGCTCGGCGCAGAACAGCGCCAGCGGCCTGATCACCGGCTACTACGAGCCGGTCTACCCCGGCAGCCTGAAACGCACCGAGGCGGCCCATGTGCCGGTGTATGGCGTGCCCGAGGACATGATCGTGGTCGACCTGGCCAGCGTGTACCCCGAACTCAAGGGCAAGCGCCTGCGCGGGCGCCTGGAGGGCCGTGTACTCAAGCCCTACGACACCGCCGAGCAGATCAACGCCAATGGCATCAAGGCCCCCGTACTTGCCTGGCTGACCGACCCGATGGATGTGCAGTTCCTGCAAATCCAGGGCTCGGGGCGCATCCAGCTGGAAAACGGCCGCCAACTGCGCCTGGGCTATGCCGACCAGAACGGCCACCCGTACCGGCCGATTGGCCGCTGGCTGGTAGAGCAGGGCCAACTGCCGAAGGAGGAAGTGACCATGGGCAGCATTCACGCTTGGGCCCAGGCCAACCCACAGCGGGTGCCGGAACTGCTGGCCAGCAACCCCAGCTACGTGTTCTTCAGCACCCGTCCGGACAGCACCGAAGGGCCACGGGGCTCGCTCAACGTACCGCTGACAGCGGGCTACAGCGTGGCCATCGACCGCAAGGTGATCCCGCTGGGCAGCCTGTTGTGGCTGTCGACCACGCGCCCGGACGGCTCGCCGGTGGTACGCCCGGTGGGCGCGCAGGATACCGGCGGCGCGATTACCGGCGAGGTGCGCGCGGACCTGTTCTGGGGTACCGGGGCCGAGGCGGGCGAGTTGGCGGGCAACATGAAGCAGCAAGGGCAGATCTGGATGCTCTGGCCCAAGGGCCAGCCGCTGCCCGAGGTGCCGAAGGTGCTTTGAAGAAACGCGGTGAAAGCCTTGTGGGAGCGGCCTTGCGTCGCGAAAGGCCGCTCCCACAATCAGGCCGAAACCACGAAGAGCGCGACGATCAACCCCATGCCGACGATCCACGCCAGCGACCGCAGGATAGCCAGGTCGACCAGGTAGCAGATGATGTAGAGCAGGCGGCTGGTGATGTACAGCACCGCCAGCACGTCCTGGGTGACCTGTTCGGCGTTGCCGACGATATCGGCCACCAGCACTGCCGCAGCGAACGCCGGGAAGGCTTCGTGGCTGTTCTGCTGGGCCGCGTTGGCCCGGCGCGGCAGGCCAGACAGGGTGTCGAGAAAGGCGCGCGGGTCGTGGTTGTCGGCCAGGCGGAAACGGCCGCTGGCCATCTTCGCCACCCATGCGCACAGAGCCGGCAGGATCAAGGCAATCAGGATGCACCAAAGGGCGACAGTCATGGGCAGAGCTCCTTGTTGTTGAAAGGTCAGAGCTTCATCACCAGCATGCCTGCCAGGACCAGCCCGCATGCTAGGAGTCTCGGCCCGCCAAAAGGTTCTTTGAGGTAGCGCATGCCTAACACCACCACCAGGATCACGCTCAGTTCACGCAGCGCCGCTGCCTCCGCCACCGACCCCAAGTGCATGGCCCACAGCACCAACGCGTAGCTCAGCAACACGCACCCCCCCACCGCCAAGCCAAGGCGCCACTGCGTACGCCAGAACAACGCGAACGGCGCGCGCCGCGCCACGCTGGCCAGCAGCGGAAACGGCCAGGCGCTGAGCAAGGTCAGCCACACCAGGTAGTCCCAAGGCTTGCCCCACAGGCGCACCGCCTGGCCATCGAACCAGGTGTAGCAACCGATGCACAGGCCGATCAACGCCACCACCGGCAGCATCGACCACGGCAGGCGCTCGCCCCCACCGCCCTGCCACAACAGGCAGGCCATGCCGCAAGGAATCAACAGGATGCCGATGACCTGCTGCTGGCTCAGGTCTTCACCGGCGAACGCCAGGGTCAGGCCCAGCACCACCAGCGGCGACAGCCCGCGCATCAGAGGATAGACCAGGCCCAGGTCGCCGACCCGGTAGGCGCGAATCAACAGCACGCGGTACAGCTGCTCAGCGAACGCCGAGGCCAGCAGCCATGGCCAGACGGCAGCTGGCGGTGGCTCGACGAAAGCCACCGCCAGCACAGCGAAAACCAGCGCGACGGCGTCCATGCTGGCGATCACCAGCAGGCGTTCGCCGCTGAACTTGATGAGGGTGTTCCAGGTCGCGTGCAGCAGCGCCGCGACCAGCACCAGGGACGTGGCCAGCACGTGCGCGGCTTACTCCACCGCGCTGTCCGGGAACTGGTCCTGAATGTACTTGATCTCGGTACGCCCGTGGGGGGCCGGCTGGCCGTCCTCGCCGAGGTTGACGAAGACCATCTTGTCCACGGTGAGGATCGCCCGGCGGGTGATCTTGTTGCGCACTTCGCACTTGAGGGTGATCGAGGTACGGCCGAATTCGGTGGCGGTGATGCCCAGCTCGATGATGTCGCCCTGGCGCGAGGCGCTGACGAAGTTGATCTCCGAGATGTACTTGGTGACCACGCGCTGGTTGCCCAGCTGGACGATGGCGTAGATCGCCGCCTCCTCGTCGATCCAGCGCAGCAGGCTGCCGCCGAACAGGGTGCCATTGGGGTTGAGGTCTTCGGGTTTTACCCACTTGCGCGTATGGAAGTTCATCACTGCTCCTGAACGGCTTGGCTGATGCCGGTAATGATGGCAGAGCGGCTTGCCGCCCTCCATTGCACATCGACTATCGTCGCGATTAATCGACGGAAAGTCTTGGGTGTGTCACACGTGCGCGGCTATAATCTGCGCCGTTCCACATGACACCCGCCAAGGGGTCATCCCGCCACCCGTCCGAGGGGCGCTGCAGCAGGTTAACCCTGTCAGGCTCGGATGGGGCGTTGTCCGCCACGCGGACGCTCAACGCACAACGGCGCCCATTCGCACACTACGAATGGAGGCTCTCATGAGCGCTGTAAACACGCCCGCAGGTTTTGCCGACTTCAAAGTCGCCGACATTTCCCTGGCCGACTGGGGCCGCAAGGAAATCATCATCGCCGAGTCGGAAATGCCGGCACTGATGGGCCTGCGCCGCAAGTACCAAGCCGAACAACCGCTCAAGGGCGCGAAGATCATCGGCTGCATCCACATGACCATCCAGACCGCCGTGCTGATCGAGACCCTGATCGCCCTGGGCGCCGAAGTGCGCTGGTCGTCCTGCAACATCTTCTCCACCCAGGACCAGGCCGCCGCGGCCATCGCCGCAGCCGGCATCCCGGTATTCGCCTGGAAAGGCGAGACCGAGCAGGAGTACGAGTGGTGCATCGAGCAGACCATCCTCAAGGATGGCCAGCCATGGGACGCCAACATGGTGCTAGACGACGGCGGTGACCTGACCGAGATCCTGCACAAGAAATACCCGGCCATGCTGGACAAGATCCACGGCGTGACCGAAGAGACCACCACCGGCGTACACCGCCTGCTCGACATGCTCAAGGCCGGCACCCTGAAAGTCCCGGCGGTGAACGTCAACGACTCGGTCACCAAGAGCAAGAACGGCAGAAAACCTACTCCAACCCGCAGTTCACGGTGCCCACGCCAACCATGAACTTTGGCTGCATCCACGGTGGCGACAACCCCAACCGCATCTGC
>NZ_JBNNVR010000118.1:0-13221 GCF_050280645.1 Pseudomonas sp. NPDC089554 | reverse complement strand
AGGCCGAAGAACTTCAGGGCCTCGCGGCGCACGCCGGTGGTGGTGAAGGCGGCTTCCTGTTTCTCCATGCCTTCGCGGGCAAGCCCGCTCCCACAGGGACGGTGGAGCTTTCCGAACCCTGTGACCGAGCCTGAATGATGAACACTGCATACCGCAAACCCCTGCCAGGCACCGGCCTGGAGTTTTTCGATGCCCGCGAGGCGGTCGAGGCGATCGCGCCCGGCGCCTACGATGGCCTGCCCTATACCTCCCGCGTGCTGGCCGAGAACCTGGTGCGCCGCTGCGACCCGGCCACCCTCGATGCCTCGCTGGGCCAGCTGATCGAGCGCAAGCGCGACCTGGACTTCCCCTGGTTCCCGGCCCGCGTGGTGTGCCATGACATCCTTGGCCAGACCGCCCTGGTCGACCTTGCCGGGCTGCGCGACGCCATCGCCGACAAGGGCGGCGACCCGGCCCAGGTCAACCCGGTGGTGCCGGTGCAGTTGATCGTCGACCACTCGCTGGCCGTGGAGTGCGGCGGTTTCGACCCGCAGGCGTTCGAGAAGAACCGCGCCATCGAGGACCGCCGCAACGAGGACCGTTTCCACTTCATCAACTGGACCAAGCAGGCGTTCAAGAACGTCGATGTGATCCAGCCCGGCAACGGCATCATGCACCAGATCAACCTGGAGAAGATGTCGCCGGTGATCCACGCCGAGCATGGCGTAGCCTACCCGGACACCTGCGTCGGCACCGACAGCCATACCCCGCACGTCGATGCCCTGGGGGTGATCGCCATCGGCGTTGGCGGCCTGGAAGCCGAGAACGTGATGCTCGGCCGCGCCTCGTGGATGCGCCTGCCGGAAATTGTCGGCGTCGAGCTGACCGGCAAGCTGGCGCCGGGCATCACCGCCACCGACCTGGTGCTGGCCCTGACCGAATTCCTGCGCAAGCAAAAGGTGGTCGGCGCCTACCTGGAGTTCCACGGCGAAGGCGCACGCGCACTGACCCTGGGCGACCGCGCGACCATCTCCAATATGGCTCCGGAATACGGCGCCACCGCGGCGATGTTCGCCATCGACCAGCAGACCCTCGATTACCTGCGTCTGACCGGCCGTGAAGACCAGCAGGTCAAGCTGGTGGAAACCTACGCCAAGGCCGCCGGCCTGTGGGCCGACAGCCTGGCCAAGGCCGAATACGAGCGCACCCTGAGCTTCGATTTGTCGAGTGTGGTGCGCAACATGGCTGGCCCCTCCAACCCCCACGCTCGCGTGGCCACCAGCGACCTGGCGGCCAAGGGCATCGCCGGGGCCTGGGAGGAAGTGCCAGGGCAGATGCCGGACGGCGCGGTGATCATCGCGGCCATTACCAGCTGCACCAACACCAGCAACCCGCGCAACGTGATCGCCGCCGGCCTGATTGCGCGCAATGCCAACCGCCTGGGCCTGGTGCGCAAACCTTGGGTCAAATCGTCCCTGGCACCCGGCTCCAAGGCGGTGCAGTTGTACCTCAAGGAAGCGGGGTTGGAGCAGGAGCTGGAGCAACTGGGCTTTGGCATCGTCGCCTTCGCCTGCACCACCTGCAATGGCATGTCCGGCGCGCTGGACCCGAAGATCCAGCAGGAGATCATCGACCGCGACCTGTACGCCACTGCCGTGCTGTCGGGCAACCGCAACTTCGACGGACGCATCCACCCCTACGCCAAGCAAGCCTTCCTGGCCTCGCCGCCGCTGGTGGTGGCCTATGCCATTGCCGGCACCATCCGCTTCGACATCGAGAAGGACGTGCTGGGTGTGGTCGATGGCAAGGAAATCCGCCTCAAGGATATCTGGCCGAGCGATGCAGAAATCGACGCGGTGGTGCGTGCCTCGGTCAAGCCGGAACAATTCCGCCAGGTGTACATCCCGATGTTCGCCATCGAGGAGGACACTGGGCCGAAGGTGGCGCCGCTGTACGAATGGCGCCCGATGAGCACCTACATTCGTCGCCCGCCTTACTGGGAAGGCGCCCTGGCCGGTGAGCGTACCCTGCGCGGCATGCGCCCGCTGGCGGTGCTGCCGGACAACATCACCACCGACCATCTGTCGCCATCCAACGCCATCATGCTCGACAGTGCGGCGGGCGAGTACTTGGCGAAGATGGGCCTACCGGAAGAGGACTTCAACTCCTACGCCACTCACCGCGGTGACCACCTGACCGCCCAGCGCGCCACCTTTGCCAACCCCAAGCTGTTCAACGAGATGGTGCGCAAGGACGATGGCAGCGTGAAGCAGGGGTCGTTGGCGCGCATCGAGCCGGAAGGCAAGGTGACGCGCATGTGGGAGGCGATCGAGACCTATATGGAGCGCAAGCAGCCGCTGATTATCGTGGCCGGTGCCGACTATGGGCAGGGCTCGTCGCGTGACTGGGCGGCCAAGGGCGTGCGCCTGGCAGGGGTCGAGGCAATTGCCGCCGAAGGCTTCGAGCGTATCCACCGCACCAACCTGATCGGCATGGGTGTGTTGCCGCTGGAGTTCAAGCCGGGCACCACGCGCCTGACCTTGGGCCTGGATGGCAGTGAAACCTATGACGTGGTGGGCGCGCGTACGCCGCGGGCGACCTTGACGCTGGTGGTGACGCGGCGCAATGGCGAGCGTGTCGAGGTGCCGGTGACCTGCCGCCTGGATACGGCCGAAGAGGTGTCGATCTACGAGGCGGGCGGGGTGCTGCAACGCTTCGCCCAGGACTTCCTCGAAGCGACGGCCTAGCTGGAAACGGCGCGGACCCTGTAGGAGCGGGCTTGCCCGCGAAAGCGATCGACCAGATTGCACAGGTGTCCGTGCTGACCCATTCGCGGGCAAGCCCGCTCCTACAGAGATCGGTGTCATACAGGACCGAGCCATGAGCCATGTTCCACAAGTCAGAATCCCCGCTACCTACCTCCGTGGTGGCACCAGCAAGGGCGTATTCTTCCGCCTGCAAGACCTCCCCGAACGCGCCCAGAAACCCGGCCCTGCACGCGACGCCTTGCTGCTGCGGGTAATCGGTAGCCCAGACCCCTACGCCAAGCAGATCGACGGCATGGGCGGCGCTACCTCTAGTACCAGCAAAACGGTGATCCTCTCGGCCAGCACCCGGCCAGGGCATGACGTCGACTACCTGTTCGGCCAGGTCTCCATCGACAAGGCCTTCGTCGACTGGAGCGGCAACTGTGGCAACCTCTCGGCGGCGGTCGGCTCGTTCGCCATCGCCAGCGGCCTGGTCGACCCCTCGCGCATCCCGAAAGATGGCATTGCCACGGTGCGGATCTGGCAGGCCAACATCGGCAAGACCATCGTCGCCCATGTGCCGATCACCGGCGGCGAGGTGCAGGAAACCGGCGATTTCGAGCTCGACGGGGTGACCTTCCCGGCGGCCGAGGTGCAGCTGGAGTTCCTCGACCCGGCCGCCGACGAGGATGGCGATGGCGGGGCGATGTTTCCTACCGGCAACCTGGTCGATGACCTGGAGGTGCCGGGTGTCGGCACGCTCAAGGCGACGCTGATCAATGCTGGTATCCCGACCATCTTCGTCAATGCCGCCGATATCGGCTACACCGGTACCGAATTGCAGGAAGCGATCAATGGCGATGCCCAGGCGCTGGCGCGCTTCGAGACCATCCGCGCCTACGGCGCCGTACGCATGGGGCTGATCGAGCATATCGACGACGCTGCCAAGCGTCAGCACACGCCGAAGGTCGCCTTCGTCGCGCCGCCTTCGCCCTATGTGGCATCGAGTGGCAAGGCGGTCGAGGCAGGTGACATCGACCTGCTGGTGCGGGCAATGTCGATGGGCAAGCTGCACCACGCGATGATGGGTACGGCGGCGGTGGCGATCGGCACGGCGGCGGCGATTCCCGGCACCTTGGTGAACCTGGCGGCCGGTGGCGGCGAGCGCAGCGCTGTGCGTTTCGGGCACCCGTCCGGTACGTTGCGGGTTGGGGCCGAGGCGCAGCAGGTGAATGGCGAGTGGACCGTCACCAAGGCCATCATGAGCCGTAGTGCCCGGGTGTTGATGGAAGGATGGGTGAGGGTGCCCGGCGACAGTTTCTGATCTGCCAGCGCCAATAAAAAAGCCCCGGTATCGCTACCGGGGCTTTTCATTTACAGCGTACTGCTCAGCTTACGCCTGGACCACTGGGATCTTGGCGTTGGCTGCCGCTTCGCGGAACTCGGCGATCTGGTCGAAGCTCAGGTAGCGGTAGACGTCGGCAGCCATGCTGTCGATGTTCTTCGCGTACTCCATGTACTCCTCGACGGTCGGCAGCTTGCCGATGATCGAAGCCACTGCAGCCAGCTCGGCCGAGGCCAGGTAGACGTTGGTGGCGTCGCCCAGGCGGTTCGGGAAGTTACGGGTCGAGGTGGAGACCACGGTCGAACCGGTCTGCACACGTGCCTGGTTACCCATGCACAGCGAGCAACCTGGCATTTCCATGCGCGCACCGGCCTTGCCGTAGATGCCGTAGTAGCCTTCCTCGGTCAGCTGGTGGGCGTCCATCTTGGTCGGCGGAGCCAGCCACAGACGGGTCGGGATACCGCCCTTGACCTTGTCCAGCAGCTTGCCGGCAGCGCGGAAGTGACCAATGTTGGTCATGCACGAGCCGATGAACACTTCGTCGATCTTCTCGCCCTGTACCGAGGACAGCAGGCGGGCATCGTCCGGGTCATTCGGCGCGCAGAGCACAGGCTCCTTGACGTCGGCCAGGTCGATTTCGATGATCTCGGCGTATTCGGCATCGGCGTCGGCCGACAGCAGCTCTGGCTTGGCCAGCCAGGCTTCCATCGCCTGGGCGCGGCGCTCCATGGTGCGCGCATCGCCGTAGCCTTCGCTGATCATCCAGCGCAGCAGGGTGATGTTCGACTGCAGGTACTCGGCGATGGCCTTTTCCGGCAGCTTGATGGTGCAACCAGCGGCAGAACGCTCGGCCGAGGCGTCGGACAGCTCGAAGGCTTGCTCGACGGTCAGGTCGTTCAGGCCTTCGATTTCCAGGATGCGGCCGGAGAAGGCGTTCTTCTTGCCTTTCTTCTCGACGGTCAGCAGGCCCTGCTGGATGGCGTAGTAAGGGATGGCGTGGACCAGGTCACGCAGGGTGATGCCTGGTTGCAGCTTGCCCTTGAAGCGCACCAGTACCGATTCCGGCATGTCCAGCGGCATGACGCCGGTGGCAGCGGCAAAGGCGACCAGGCCGGAACCGGCCGGGAACGAGATGCCGATCGGGAAGCGGGTGTGCGAGTCGCCGCCGGTGCCGACGGTGTCAGGCAGCAGCATGCGGTTCAGCCAGCTGTGGATGATGCCGTCGCCTGGACGCAGGGACACGCCGCCACGGGTGCGGATGAAATCCGGCAGGGTGTGGTGGGTGGTGACGTCGATCGGCTTCGGATAGGCAGCGGTGTGGCAGAACGACTGCATGACCAGGTCGGCGGAGAAGCCCAGGCACGCCAGGTCTTTCAGCTCGTCGCGGGTCATCGGGCCGGTGGTGTCCTGGGAGCCGACGGTGGTCATCTTCGGCTCGCAGTAGGCACCTGGGCGAACGCCCTGGCCTTCCGGCAGGCCACAAGCACGGCCGACCATTTTCTGCGCCAGGGTGAAGCCCTTGCCGGTGTCGGCAGGTTGCTCGGCCTTCTTGAACAGGTCGGATGCGCCCAGGCCCAGTTCGGCACGGGCTTTCTCGGTCAGGCCACGGCCAACGATCAGCGGGATACGGCCGCCAGCGCGGACTTCGTCCAGCAGTACTTCGGTTTTCAGTTCGAAGTTGGTGACCAGCTCGTCGCTGCCGTTGCGGCGTACTTCACCTTTGAACGGGTAGACGTCGATGACGTCGCCCATGGCCAGGTTGGTGCAGTCGAACTCGATCGGCAGGGCGCCGGCGTCTTCCATGGTGTTGTAGAAGATCGGGGCGATCTTGGTGCCGAAGCAGAAGCCACCGGCGCGCTTGTTCGGCACGTACGGAATATCGTCGCCGAAGAACCACAGCACCGAGTTGGTGGCCGATTTACGCGAGGAACCGGTACCGACCACGTCACCGACGTAGGCGACTGGGAAACCCTTGGCCTTGACCGCTTCGATCTGGGCCAGCGGGCCGACCGAACCTGGCTGCGAAGGCTCGATGCCGTCGCGGGCCATTTTCAGCATGGCCAGGGCGTGCAGCGGGATATCAGGGCGCGACCAGGCGTCCGGGGCAGGGGACAGGTCGTCGGTGTTGGTCTCGCCAGGCACCTTGAACACGGTCAGGGTGTATTTCTCGGCGATGGCAGGGCGCGCGGTGAACCACTCGCCAGCAGCCCAGGACTCCAGCACGGCCTTGGCGTGGACGTTGCCGGCCTTGGCTTTCTCGGCCACGTCGTGGAAGGCATCGAACATCAGCAGGGTGTGCTTGAGCTGCTCGGCCGCGACGGCGCCGAGCTCGGCGTCATCCAGCAGCACGACCAGGGTCTCGATGTTGTAGCCGCCCTGCATGGTGCCCAGCAGCTCGGTGGCGCGCTTGCGGTCGATCAATGGCGACTTGGCTTCGCCCTTGGCAACGGCGGAGAGGAAGGCAGCTTTGACGTAGGCAGCTTCGTCGACGCCTGGCGGAATGCGGTTGGTGACCAGGTCTACGAGGAAGGCTTCTTCGCCGGCCGGCGGGTTTTTCAGCAGCTCGACCAGGCCTGCGGTTTGTTCGGCGTTCAGCGGCTGGGGCACGATACCCAGAGCGGCACGCTCTTCGATGTGTTTGCGGTAGGCTTCAAGCACAGTTATTACCCTCATCAGTGGTCCCTAAAGGGAGTCCGGGACGCTCATCCAGCATTCCCATGCACCCATGCGCGATGACGGCTTTGTGGGCCGCACAGCCAGGGTCGCAAGGAATCCTTACAGAAGCTGCTTTCAAAGTTTTACGCCTGTAGAACGGGGCGCTGATGAGGGGTTGGCCAGGCCTGCGTGGGTGCAGAGCCCGAACCAACACCGTTCTACGGGATTAACTGTGCTCGTGACGCTTTGAAAACAGCTTCGAACGGACATTGGTGCCTTGAAAAGGCGGATTGATTCTACGGTAAAAAAAGCCGGAAGGTAAGGCAGCGCGCACGACTTTAACGAGTGACCGTGGTTAGACAAAGGGCTAACATGGGGCCGTGTTCCACCGCCAAGCCGTTGTTTTTCATGTCCAACCAGTCCATCAAGACCCCTTGCGTCGGCCTCTGCTCCACGGTGTATGGAGACTCGGTATGCCGTGGCTGCAAGCGCTTCCACCATGAAGTGATTCACTGGAACGGCTACCATGACGAGCAGAAGCGTGCGGTCTGGCTGCGCCTGGAGCAACTGCTGGTGCAGGTGATGATGGCCAAGCTGGAAGTGTTCGACAAAAACCTGCTGCGCCAGCAACTGGAGCAGCGTTCGATCCGCTTCGTCGCGCACCAGTCGGAATACTGCTGGGCTTACCAGTTGATCGCCCGTGGCGCGCGGATGATTCGTGACCTGGAAGCCTATGGCATGGCATTGCTGCCGGAGTTTCGCGACTGGGAGCTGCCGCAGTTGCGTGATGCCATCGACCGTGAGTTCTTCCTGCTGTCCGAAGCCCACTACCAGCGCTACATCGCCCCGGCGTTCCTCCGGCAGAACATGCCCTGAGCGGCTTCCTCCTGCTTTGCGCAGCTTGGCTTGCATAGCCTGGGCGCTCCTTGACCTGAACAGGAGCGTCGGCATGAGCGAATACGTCTACAACCCCCGGTTTACCTTTCTGGCCCGTTGCTGGTGGCAGGCCTCGGATACCCCTATCGAGCCGACCGGCTGGGCTGGCGCCAGCAGGTATTTGTCTGCGCTCTGGGTAGAGACCGGCAGCCGCGGTGCGCGCGGTCACGTCGACAGGTACCTGCGAGGCGAGCCTGATGGCTGGCTGGAAAAGACCCTGTCGCCGACCGACTACCAGGCCCCGGCGCATGAGTACTACGAGCTGTTCTGGTTTGGTGCTTACCAGCAAGCAGACGGCGCCGAGGACAAACCGCTCAGTTATGAGGTGCGGGTGGCCGACCGGGTGTGGAACGTGTCCAAGTGGGTGCTGGACTACAACTCCAGCTTCCTGTCCGGGTATGTGGGCATTTGGGAGGGCACGACTCCGCGCGGGGTCAAGCACAAGCCGGCTGGCGCGCGTCTGTGGACACTAGAGGGGGTGCAGAGGGGAGCGATGCAGGAGGGCAGTCGCCATTACAACCTGCAGTTGCTGACGCCCGAAAATGAGCGAATACGGCGCTACAAGCGCGATGGCGCGTGGTTTTTCAACAGCCGCAAGGGTGAGCCCGGTTTCCTCACCATGGAAATACTGAGTTTCCCCCTTGACCTTGGCGAACCCTGATTGTCCGCGAGCGCTGCCATCCGCCAAGGGGGCGGATGGCAGCGCCGTTGCGGGACTCAGTCACCGGTGTATTCGCAGCCACTGGTGCAGGTTTCGTGGATACGCACTTTCGAAAGCTCCGGCAGCAGCGGCTTGACCTGCTCCCAGATCCACTTGGCGATCACTTCGCTGGTGGGGTTCTCAAGGCCTGGGATGTCGTTCAGGTAGTTGTGGTCCAGGCGATCATAGATTGGCTTGAAGATCGCCTTGACCTCGGCGAAGTCGCGGATCCAACCGGTGTGCGGGTCGAGCGGGCCGGTAAGGTGTAGAGCGACCTTGAACGAGTGGCCGTGCAAGCGGCCGCACTTGTGCCCGGCCGGGACGTTGGGCAGACGGTGGGCCGACTCGAAAGTGAATTCCTTGAAAATTTCCACGGGTAAACCTGTAGTGCTGGTGGGGTAAGGGCTTGGATGGGCGCCAGTCTAACCTGTTTTCACCCTGGGCCTCTCCCTGCTTGTCGCGCAATCGAGCTCACGCCGGTCGAGACGTCGAGCGCAGGTACGCCTCGATCAGTGTGCACAAATGCGCGCGCAAGGCCTGTGTGAACTCATCCGACGCATGATCCTCCAGCAACGCCTGCACCGGGCCGATCATGGCACTGATGGCCAGCAGGCTCACGGTATCCAGGGCATCGAACCGAACATCGGTGGCGGTGCCAAGCATCTGGGTCACGGCAGTGTGCATAGGGGCTACGGCCTGTTTGACCAAGGCCGCGCCACCGTGCTCGTGCGCCACGGCATAGAGTGCCTTGGACGCCGCCGGGTGCGCCAGTTTCGCGGTGACGAAGGCATGCACCAACCCTTGCGCCATGTCGGCGATGGACGTTCGCTGTAGCGCGAGGCAGGCCTGCTCCACCGCCGTGGCAACATGCTCGAGGTGGCGTTCCAACACGCCCGCCAGCAGCGACCTGCGGTTTGGGTAGTACTGATAGAGGCTGCCGATGGACACGCCCGCGCGCTCGGCCACGCGGGTAGTGGTACAGCGGGCCAGGCCTTCGGCGACCAAAACCTGAATCGCCGCCGTATGAATGGCCTCCACGGTGGCGATCGATCGCGCTTGAACCGGCGACTTTCGGGGCTTGGATGGTGCTGAGAGAGTCGTCATCGAATGCGAATTCACGATGTGAGGGAACCTTCATAGTATGGGCATTCCTTAACTTTCCTAGGAAGCCCCCTGATGAAAACCCATTCGCAGCCTGTAGCTTTGGTAACCGGTGCCAACAAAGGCATCGGCCTGGCCATCACCCGGCAATTGGCCGCTCGCGGGTACACCGTCTACCTCGCCAGCCGTGACGAGCAGCGCGGTGCCGAAGCGAAGGCGAGTATCGAGCAGCCTGGCCTGGATATCCGGCCGATCAGTTTGGATGTGACGAATGAACACTCCATCAGGGCGGCGGTGGCTCGGCTCGAGGGCGAGGTGGGTTCGCTGGATGTGCTGGTCAATAACGCCGGTGTCGCAGGCCCGTTGCTGCGGGCGAGCCAGTGCGATGCACAGGGGTTGCGTGACGTGTACGAAGCCAACGTCATCGGCCCGGTTTCGGTGACCCAGGCGCTGCTGGCGTTGCTGCGCGCCGGGGAGCGTCGCACCATCGTCAACGTCTCCAGCGAACTGGGATCCCTGACGCTGCACAGTTACCCCGATTTTCCGTTCGCCTCGTTCGACCTTTTGGCCTACTGCTCATCCAAGACGGCACTCAATGCCTTCACGGTGCTGTTGGCGCGGGAGCTTCAGGAAGAGAACTTCAAGGTCAATGCCGTTAACCCAGGCTTCACCGCAACCGACCTCAATGGTTTCACCGGCACACGAACGGTCGACCAGGCCGCCCAGGTGGTGGTCAAGTATGCGACCTTGGACGCCTCCGGGCCGACGGGAGGCTTCTTTACCGAAGGGGGCACGCTGCCCTGGTGACACCCGCTTACAACGGCTGCAAGCGTTCGTGCAGGCGCCCGGTGGCGATCAGCTCCAACAGCTCGTCGCCCAGGCGCTGGCTTTCGGCGATCGCCTTGTACCAGTAGCGCCGACGGCTGGGCGCATCGCCCATGAAGCGCTTGAAGTCGTTGCGGTCGGGCAGCTTGCCGAAGGGTAGGGCGGCCAGGTACTGCGGCGAGGGCGTCATCAGCAGCACGTTGTGTAGGCGCGTGGCATCGCCGCGGCGCCAGGGCAGGGCCTTGTCGAACCAGCCGGGCACCACCTTGTCGGTGAAGTGCGGGTACAGCACCAGGTCATCGCCCTGGTAGGGCAGGTCGAGGTGGTAGTCCAGCAGGCCGCCGTCGCGGTAGGTGCCCTGGCCGACGCCTGGGATGTCCCGCACGCCATTCATCACCATCGGGATCGAGCCCGAGGCTAGCAGCGCCTGGCGCAGGTTGCCCAGGCCCAACGGCAGGCAGCGCGAGGGGAAGTCATTGAGTGCATCGAGCGGCGGCGCGGCGCGCTCGTCGTGCAGGATGATGCGCTCGAAGTGCCGCCCCAGGCGCGGCCGCCCCAGCAGGTTGCTGGCCACCACCGACGAAAGCCCCATGCCTAGACGACCGCGATGGTCGTGGGCGAGCTGGCCGTGGCTTTTCACCACCAGTACGTTCAGCCGGTAGTGCGGGTTGGCCAGGATCTGCCCGTCGCGACCTTGCAGCAGGTCATCGAGCATGCGTAGGCAGCTTTGGCTGACTTCGGTTTGGGTCACGCCCTTGGCGAAGTCCTGCTCGGTGTATAGCTCGCCGAGCAAGCGCAGGCCTGCGACCGGGTCGTCGAGGCAGGCACTGGCAAAGCGCCAGGAGCCGATAGACGCGCCGATCAGCGCCCGTTGGCGCGGCGCCGATGGAAGCCACTGGCCAAACAGCGCCAGGTCCAGGCCCTGGATGCCCAAGGGCTTGGGGCCACCTGCAGCACCGGGCAGCACGCCCACATCGATGGCGCGCAGGCCGCGCTCGCGGATTTGCCCCAGGGCGCGGTGGCCGGCCTTGAAGGTCAGGGCGGGATATTTGACGTGAATGGCGCTCATGGCAGACCTCGGCGGCTGAGCGGGCCATTATAGGGTGCAATCGCCTCCCCAGGCTGCGCTATCATCCGGCCAGTTGTTTTCAGGTTCAGTTAAGGGCAGGTGGTTAATGTTAACCCCGTAGACAACATTCATCTCAAGGGAGAGACCCCATGAAAACCCTGACCGCACTGTTCACCGCCGCTGCCCTTGCCCTGGGCGCCAATGCCGCCATTGCCAAGGACGTCCAACCGGACGAAGTGGTCAAACTGGTCAATGCCAAGACTATCAAGTCGCTGGATGAGCTCAAGGCCGCCGCCGTGGCCAAGCACCCAGGCTCGACCGTCACCGACTCCGAGCTTGAAGACGAATACGGCCGCTACATCTACAAGGTCGAACTGCGCGATGCGCAGAACGTCGAATGGGACGTGGACCTGGACGCCAAGACCGGTGAAGTCCTGAAGGACGAACGAGACAGCTGATGAATGCCTTCCCGCGCATGGCGCACTACCTGGCGCTGGCGCTGATGATTGTCTGCTCGCAGACGATTGCCCGAGACCTGGACCAGGATGAAGCCCTCGAACTTCGGCAGAAGGGCATTATCCTGCCACTCGAACAGCTGCTCGAAGCCGCCCTGGGGCGTTACCCCGGGGCGCGCTTGCTCGAGGCCGAGCTTGAAGAGGACGACGACCGCTACGAATACGAGGTCGAGCTGCTGACCCCGAACGGCGTCGTGCGCGAAATCAAGCTGGACGCCCAAACCGGGGCACTGCTCAAAGACGAGGAAGACGACTGAATGCGCCTGTTGCTTGTCGAGGACAATGTTCCCTTGGCCGATGAACTGATTGCCGGGCTGCAACGCCAGGGCTATGCCGTGGACTGGCTGGCCGATGGCCGTGACGCGGTGTACCAGGGCCAGAGCGAGCCCTACGACCTGATCATTCTCGACCTCGGCCTGCCCGGCATGCCAGGGCTGGAAGTGCTGGGCCAGTGGCGCGCCGCCAACCTCGCAACCCCAGTGCTGATTCTCACTGCACGCGGCTCCTGGGCTGAGCGTATCGAAGGCCTGAAGGCCGGCGCCGACGACTACCTGACCAAGCCTTTCCACCCCGAGGAGTTGCAACTGCGTATCCAGTCGCTGCTGCGCCGCGCCCGTGGGTTGGCCAACCAGCCGCATCTGGAGGCGGCGGGTTTGCACCTGGACGAAGGCCGCCAGTGTGTGGTGCGCGACGGCGTCGATATCCAGCTGACCGCCGCCGAGTTCCGCCTGCTGCGCTATTTCATGCTGCACCCGCAGCAGGTGCTGTCCAAAAGTCACTTGGCCGAGCATCTGTACGACGGTGAAACCGAGCGCGATTCCAATGTGCTGGAGGTTCACGTCAACCACCTGCGTCGCAAGCTTGGGCGCAGCGTGATCGAGACGCGCCGCGGGCAGGGCTACGTGTACGCCGGGAGCGCCGCGTGAAATCGATCCAGGCGCGCCTGAGCCTGGGGTTGGTGGCGGTGCTGGTGGTGGTCGGCTTGGCCCTGGCGCAGTTGACGCTGTTCCTGTTCGAGGTCGGCCTGCAACGTTACCTGGAGGCCGGGCTGCGCAAGGAAAGCGAGAACCTGCTGGTGGCCTTGGTGCGCGGGCCCAATGGCTTGCAGCTGGACGAGCGACGCATCTCGTCGGCCTACCAACGGCCCTTCTCCGGTTATTACTTTCGCATCGACTTCGAGCAGGGCACTTGGCGCTCGCGTTCGTTATGGGACCTGAACATGCCCAAGCCGGAACATGCTGGGCTGGACGACGGCCACGAGCTGGGCCCGGAAGGCCAGCAGCTGCTGGCCTTCCCGGCCCACAACCCGCGCCTGGGGCACGACAATTCCATAAGCGTGGCGCAGGACT
>NZ_JBNNVR010000117.1:0-13241 GCF_050280645.1 Pseudomonas sp. NPDC089554 | reverse complement strand
GGCTTGCCCGCGAACACCGGCAACGCCGGTGCCATGCTCCGCGGTGTTTTCTTCGCGGGCAAGCCCGCTCCTACAGGGGCCAGTAACCTCAGGAATATTCCATGACCCACCTGCTCCCGTTCCTAGCCTGGCTTCCCCGGCAATCACGCCGCAGCCTGCGCCAGGACCTGCTGGTGGGCCTGAGCGGTGCGGTCCTGGCGCTGCCACAATCCATCGCCTATGCCCTGATCGCCGGCCTGCCTGCCGAGTACGGCCTATACGCTGCCATCGTGCCAGTGCTGGTGGCCTGCCTGTGGGGTTCCTCCTGGCACCTGATCTGCGGCCCGACAGCTGCCATTTCCATCGTCCTCTACGCCAGCGTCAGCCCGCTGGCCGTGACCGGCAGCCAGGACTACATCACCCTAGTGCTGCTGCTCACCTTCCTCGCCGGCGCCTTCCAGCTGCTGCTGGGGCTGCTGCGCTTCGGTGCGCTGGTCAACTTCGTTTCCCACTCGGTGGTGCTGGGCTTCACCCTCGGCGCGGCGGTGGTGATCGCCCTGGGGCAACTGCCGAACCTGCTGGGCATGGACCTGCCCAGCCAGGCCACGGCGCTGAAAACCGCCCAGGAGCTGTTCAGTCACGTGGGCGAGGTTGACCTGCCCTCCCTGGCCCTGGGCCTGGCGACCCTGGCCATTGGCATCGTCATCAAGCTGCTGCGCCCACGCTGGCCCAGCCTGTTGATAAGCCTGCTGCTGGTGTCGCTGGCCGCGTGGCTACTGCCCGGCTACTTCGCCCACGTCCCGCGCGTGCCGGGGTTCACAGGCCAATTACCGCCCTTGAGCCCGCTGCCGTTGCTCGACCTGGAGCTGATCCTGCGCCTGCTGCCCAGCGCTGTAGCAGTGGGCATGCTCGGCCTGGTCACCAGCCTGTCGATCGCCCGCTCGCTGTCGGCGCGCTCGGAACAGTTGATCGACGCCGACCAGGAAATTCGCGGCCAAGGCCTTTCCAACCTGACCGGCGCGTGGTTCTCCGGCTACCTGTCGGCAGGCTCGTTCACCCGCTCCGGCCTGAGCCTCGACGCAGGCGCTCGCTCGCCCATGGCCGGGGTGTTCTCGGCGCTGTGGGTGGCGGCGTTCGCGGTGGCGGGCGCCGGGTTGATCGCGCACCTGCCGATCCCGGCGATGGCCGGCAGCATCCTGCTGATTTGCTGGGGGCTGGTGGACCATCGCGGCATTCGCGCGCTGTTCCGGGTCAGCCGTGCGGAGTTCCTGGTCATGGCGCTGACGGCTGCCGCCACCTTGCTGTTGGAGTTGCAGACGGCAATCTATGCCGGGGTGCTCGCGTCGCTGTTCTTCTACCTCAAGCGCACCTCGCGCCCCCGGGTGCAGCACAGCCGCGAAGGGCAGGTCGACCTGTTGCGGGTAGGGGGCTCGATCTTCTTTGGCGCTGCGCATTACCTGCAAGTACGCCTACAGCGCTGTGAGGGGCCGAATGTGGTGATCGACGCACGGCAGGTGAACTTCATCGACTATTCAGGCGTGGATATGCTGCACCGCGAGGCGCGGCGGTTGATGCGCGCGGGCGGCAGCTTGACCTTGCAGCGTGCACGGCCGCAGGTAATAGAGGAGTTGCAGAAGCTGGAAGGGGCCGAGTCGTGCCCGATTCGATTCGAGCAGTAGCGGCTTGCCCGGGCCACGAAACGCCGAATCGCAGGCAAAAAAAACCCCGGACTTCATATGGGGAGGGGGAAGTTCGGGGTCCAAGTCTGAGCCGCTAGGGCGGGGCTCAGGTATCTGCCAACACTTAACACAACATAGGAGCATCGAAAGGCTTCACCAGCCATTCAGTTACTCTGAGTTCCGCTTCACCGCTTTAGTTCCGAAGTGCTGAAAACTATTTGCGATAGTTTCATGAAACTTCGGAACTAATGGCATATAGCCGTTACCGATCCACGTCACTGCATGCCAGATGCTACGCGACTTCGCCTACGCGTTTAGTGAGCTTCATCCCAATTCGAACCAACACCTGCTTCTACCAGCAGCGGCACATCCAGTTGCGCGGCATTGCTCATATGCTGGCGAATTTCATCTTTCACCTGGTCTACCAGGTCTTCGCGCACTTCCAGCACCAGTTCGTCGTGTACTTGCAGGATCACCCGCGCATCCAGGCCACTGTCGGTAAGCCAGCTGTCCACCGCCACCATGGCGCGCTTGATGATGTCGGCCGCAGTGCCTTGCATCGGTGCGTTGATCGCCGTGCGCTCGGCGCCCTTGCGCAGGGCCGGGTTCTTGGCGTTGATGTCCGGCAGGTACAGGCGTCGGCCAAACAGCGTTTCCACGAAGCCTTGCTCGGCAGCCTGGGCGCGGGTGCGCTCCATGTAGGCCAGCACGCCTGGGTAGCGGGCGAAGTAGCGGTCGATGTAGTCCTGCGACTGCTTGCGGTCGACACCGATCTGCTTGGCCAGGCCGAAGGCGCTCATGCCGTAGATCAGCCCGAAGTTGATGGCCTTGGCGCTGCGGCGCTGGTCGCCGGTGACCTCTGCCAGGTCGACGTTGAACACCTCGGCGGCGGTGGCGCGGTGCACGTCCAGGTCGTTGCGAAACGCATGCAGCAGGCCTTCGTCCTTGGCCAGGTGGGCCATGATGCGCAGCTCGATCTGCGAATAGTCTGCCGCCAGCAGCTTGTAGCCGGGGCTGGCGACGAAAGCCTGGCGGATGCGCCGGCCTTCGGCGGTGCGGATCGGGATGTTCTGCAGGTTCGGGTCGCTGGACGACAGCCGCCCAGTGGCTGCCACAGCCTGCTGGTATGAGGTGTGGATACGCCCGGTGCGCGGGTTGATCTGGTCGGGCAGCTTGTCGGTGTAGGTGCTCTTGAGCTTGCTCAGGCTGCGGTATTCCATCAGCACCGTGGGCAGTGGGTAGCCTTCGGCGGCCAGGTCGGCGAGCACCGCTTCGGCGGTGGAGGCCTGGCCCTTGGCGGTCTTGCTCAACACCGGCATGCCCAGCTTGTCGTACAGGATCACACCCAGTTGCTTGGGCGAGCCGAGGTTGAATTCCTCGCCGGCCAGCTCGAAGGCCTTGCGCTCCAGCTCGGCCATCTTCACGCCCAGTTCGCCGCTCTGTACGCGCAGCAGGTCGGCATCGACCAGCGCGCCCTGGCGCTCGATCTTCGCCAGCACTGGCACCAGCGGCATTTCGATGTCCATCAGCACCGGCTGCACGCTGGGCGTCTTGGCCAGGCGCTCCTGCAAGGCGTGGTGCAGGCGCAGGGTGATGTCGGCGTCTTCGGCGGCGTAGGGGCCGGCCTTGTCCAGGTGGATCTGGTTGAAGGTCAGCTGCTTGGCGCCTTTGCCAGCGATATCTTCGAAGGCGATGGTGGTGTGGTCGAGGTACTTCTGCGCCAGGCTGTCCATGTCGTGGCGGGTGGCGGTGGAATCCAGCACGTAGGATTCGAGCATGGTGTCGTAGGCCACGCCGCGCATCAGGATGGGCTGCGCGCAGTTGGCGAGGATATTGATGTCGTACTTGGCGTTCTGCCCGACCTTGGCCTTGGCCGGGTCTTCCAGCAGCGGCTTGAGCGCCAGCAGCACAGCGTCGCGGTCCAGCTGCTGCGGGGCGCCTTCGTAGTCGTGGGCCAGCGGCACGTAAGCCGCTTCGAACGGCTCGACGGCGAACGACAGGCCGACCAACTGGGCCTTCTGGGCATCGAGGCCGGTGGTTTCGGTGTCGAAGGCGAACAGCGGCGCCTGGCGCAGTTTCTCGACCCAGGCGTCGAAGCTGGCCTGGTCGAGGAGGGTTTCGTACTGGGCTTCTTTGTGCGCTTGCGGCGCCTCGGCCACAGGTGCAACGGCCTCGCCCTCGCGGGCGGCATCACGCTGCACATCGGCGATCCAGCTCTTGAACTCCATTTCGGTGTACAGCGCCAGCAAGGCCTCGTGGTCCGGCTCGCCGCACACCAGGGCATCGACGGTGATGTCCAGCTCGACGTCGACCTTGATGGTCGCCAGCTCATAGGACAGGAACGCCGCGTCACGATGCTCCTCGAGCTTGGCCGGCAGGGTCTTGGCGCCACGGATGGCCAGGCCTGGAACCTTGTCGAGGTTCTCGTACAAATCGCGCAGACCGCCGCCGATACCGGTCAGCAGGCCTACCGCGGTCTTCTCGCCGACGCCCGGCACACCGGGAATGTTATCGACCTTGTCGCCCATCAGGGCGAGGAAATCGATGATGTGCTCGGGGCCAACGCCGAATTTCTCGTGCACGCCGGCAACGTCCAGCACGCTGCCGGTCATGGTGTTGACCAGGGTGACATGGCCGTCCACCAGCTGGGCCATATCCTTGTCGCCGGTCGAAATGATGACCGGGCGGCCAGCGGCAGCGCTACTGCGCGCCAAGGTGCCGATCACATCGTCCGCCTCGACCCCCTCCACGCACAGCAGCGGGTAGCCCAGAGCCTTGACGCTGGCGTGCAGCGGCTCGACCTGCACGCGCAGGTCGTCGGGCATGCTCGGGCGGTTGGCCTTGTACTCGGCGAACATGGCATCGCGGAACGTACCGCCCTTGGCGTCGAAGACCACCGCGAAGAGGCTGTCCGGATACTGCTTGCGCAGGCTCTTGAGCATGTTCAGCACGCCCTTGACCGCGCCGGTGGGCATGCCTTTGGAGGTGGTAAGCGGCGGCAGCGCATGGAAGGCGCGGTAGAGATAGGACGAACCGTCCACCAGGACGAGAGGCGCTTGGCTCATGAGCAGAATCAACCTTTTCGGCGGGTCCGGCGCTAGAATAGCCAGACTCATTGACGACAAAGGGACAAGGTTATCATGCGTACACCCATTCGCCTGTTACTGCTGGGCCTGTTGGCAACCATGCCGGTCGTTACCCTGGCGGCGGAAGACGCGCCCTCGGCCGATCCCGAGGTAACCATTCGCACGGAAGGCGACAGAACCATCCAGGAGTACCGTCAAAACGGTTTCCTGTATGCGATCAAGATCACGCCGAAAAGCGGCAAGCCTTATTTCCTGGTACGCGCCGATGGCTCCGATGGCAATTTCATTCGTTCCGACCAGCCGGACATGCTGATTCCGTCCTGGAAGATCTTCGAATGGTAAGCTTGTAACGCGTATCGTTCTTATCAACTGGCACTTCCCGGCGGAAGTGCCCGCATGGGCAACTTTTCAACATGTCAGTCTTCACCCCTGTGTCCCGGCCTGAGCTGGAAACCTTTCTGGCGCCTTACGAGCTGGGCCGCCTGCTCGACTTCCAAGGCATCGCCGCCGGCACCGAGAACAGCAACTTCTTCGTCAGCCTGGAGAAAGGTGAGTTCGTCCTGACCCTGATCGAGCGCGGCCCGGCCGAGGACATGCCGTTCTTCATCGAGCTGCTCGATGTGCTGCACGAGGCCGACATGCCCGTGCCTTATGCCGTGCGCGACCGCGAAGGCCGCGGCCTGCGCGAGCTGTGCGGCAAGCCGGCGCTGTTGCAGCCGCGCCTGTCGGGCAAGCACGTCAAGGCGCCGAACAACCAGCACTGTGCCCAGGTGGGCGAGCTGCTGGCGCACATCCACCTGGCTACCCGCGAGCGCATCATCGAGCGCCGCACCGACCGCGGCCTGGACTGGATGCTGGAATCGGGTGCCGAATTGCTGGCGGGCCTGGATGCCGCGCAGGTGCAGTTGCTGCAGCCGGCACTGGACGAGATTGCCGCGCACAAGGCGCAGATCCTCGCCCTGCCACGGGCCAACCTGCATGCCGACCTGTTCCGCGACAACGTGATGTTCGAAGGCACCCACCTGACCGGCCTGATCGACTTCTACAACGCGTGCTCCGGGCCGATGCTGTATGACATCGCCATCACCGTGAACGACTGGTGCCTGAACGAACACGGCGGCATCGACCTGCCACGCGCCCAGGCGCTGCTGGGGGCTTACGCGGCGTTGCGGCCGTTCACGGCGGCGGAAGCCGAGCTTTGGCAGGTGATGTTGCGGGTGGGTTGCGTGCGGTTCTGGCTGTCGCGGCTGATCGCGGCGCAGGCGTTCGCCGGGATGGACGTGATGATCCATGACCCGAGCGAGTTCGAAGTGAGGTTGGCGCAGCGCCAGCAGGTGGCGCTGAAGTTGCCGTTCGCGCTGTAACGCGGCGGCCTCTTCGCGGCAGTTCGGCGCCCCGGCAAGCCCGCGAGTAGGCCAGAGCAGGCGCTAGATTTGCTCCAGACACCCCGCCAGGTCACTGCCCAGCTTCTCCAGCAAGCGCTCGTAACCCTTGCCATCCACCGGGTCCGTGCCGCCCAGGCCATCCAGCTCCGCCAGCTTCACCGGCAACCCCGCCGTCAAGGTCTCGGCCAGGCGCGGGCGCAGCGGTGGCTCGCTGAACACGCAGGTTGGCCCGGCCTCCTGCAAGCGCTTGCGCATCGCCGCCACATGCTGCGCCCCCGGCTGTACCTCTGCCGCCACGCTGAACACGCCGGCGTGACGCAGCCCATACTCGGCCTCGAAGTAATCGAACGCCTCGTGGAACACGAAGTACGACTTGCCTGAAATACCTGCCACGCGGGCCTTGATACGCGCATCCAGGCTGTCCAGGCGCTCGACGAAGCCTTTCAGATTGCTCTGGTAGCGCGCGGCATTGGCCGGGTCCGCCGCCGCCAGGTCCGCCGCCATCTTCGTCGCGATCACCCGCGCGTTCACCGACGACAGCCACAAGTGCGCATCCAGCGAGCCGGGGCGGTGGTCGTGATCGTGGTCATCGTGGCCTGTGTCGTG
Organism: Pseudomonas sp. NPDC089554; assembly: GCF_050280645.1. Lineage (NCBI taxonomy): Bacteria > Pseudomonadati > Pseudomonadota > Gammaproteobacteria > Pseudomonadales > Pseudomonadaceae > Pseudomonas > Pseudomonas sp. NPDC089554. The sequence continues at coordinate 6,506 of NZ_JBNNVR010000117.1, read as the reverse complement.
GTCGTCATGGCCTTCGTCGTGGGAGTGGCTGTCCTCGCCGAAATGCCGCAGCTTCATGCCTGCCAGCGACTGCACCGCCACCGTCGGCTTGCTGCGGCTGCCCAGCACGCGCGGCAGGAAGCTCTCCATGTCCGGGCCGATCCAGTACAGCAGGTCGGCACCGGCCACCCGCCGTACGTCGGAGGGACGCAGCGCATAGTTATGCGGTGAAGCACCCGGCGGCAGCAGCACATCGGGGCTGCCGAGGCCGTCCTGCACGGCGGCGGCGATCTGCTGCAACGGCTTGATGCTGGTGAGCACGCGGACGTCGGCCTGGGCCGAGAAAGCGAAAAATGCGACAAAAACCACAAGTAAACGGGACACGGTGGATACTCGACTAGGCAGAACCGGGTAACATAATAACGTCTCCATCCAAAACCGTCGCCGCCCATGTCCATCACGCCGCTGGCTCACCGTCCCCACGATCACTCCCATTGTGTCCACAGCGCCCTGGCCGAAGCCGATGCCCTGTGCGCCCGCCAAGGGCTGCGCCTGACCGCCCTGCGCCGCCGGGTGCTGGAACTGGTGTGGCAAAGCCACAAGCCGCTGGGTGCCTACGACATCCTCGCCGTGCTCAGCGAGCAGGACGGCCGCCGCGCCGCCCCCCCCACGGTGTACCGCGCACTGGATTTTCTCCTCGAAAACGGCCTGGTGCACCGCATCGCCTCGCTCAACGCCTTCATCGGTTGCAGCCACCCCGAGCACAAGCACCAGGGCCAGTTCCTGATCTGCCGCCACTGCCACGTGGCCATCGAGCTGGAGCAGGACAGCATCAGCGATGCCATCGTCAGCAGCGCCAAGGCCGTGGGCTTCAACGTCGAAACCCAAACCGTGGAAGTGGTCGGCCTGTGCGGCAACTGCCGGAGCGCTGCATGAGCGATGCGCTGATCCGCCTGGAGCAGGTCGGCGTCACCTTTGCTGGCGAAGCGGTGCTCGACAACATCGCGCTGTCGGTAGCACCACGCCAGATCGTCACCCTGATCGGCCCCAATGGCGCCGGCAAGACCACCCTGGTGCGCGCCGTGCTCGGCCTGCTCAAGCCGCACCGCGGCACGGTGTGGCGCAAGCCGCGCCTGCGCATTGGCTACATGCCGCAGAAGATCCAGGTCGACGCCACCCTGCCGCTGTCGGTACTGCGCTTCCTGCGCCTGGTGCCGGGGGTCGACCGCGCCGCTGCGCTGTCGGCATTGCAAGAAGTGGGCGCCGAGCAGGTGATCGACAGCCCCATCCAGACCATTTCCGGCGGCGAGATGCAGCGCGTGCTGCTGGCCCGGGCGCTGCTGCGCGAGCCTGAGCTGCTGGTGCTGGACGAGCCGGTGCAAGGCGTCGACGTGGCCGGCCAGGCCGAGCTGTACGGGCTGATCACCCGCCTGCGCGACCGCCATGGCTGCGGCGTACTGATGGTGTCCCACGACCTGCACCTGGTAATGAGCACCACCGACCAAGTGGTCTGCCTGAACCGCCATGTGTGCTGCTCGGGCCACCCGGAGCAGGTCAGCGGCGACCCGGCGTTCGTCGAGCTGTTCGGCCAGAACGCGCCGAGCCTGGCCATCTACCACCATCACCACGATCACAGCCACGACCTGCACGGCTCGGTGGTCGCACCCGGCGCGCATGTCCATGGAGAGCACTGCAAGCATGGCTGATTTTCTTCTCTATGCCCTGCTTGCGGGTCTTTCCTTGGCTGTAGTCGCCGGCCCCCTGGGTTCTTTCGTGGTGTGGCGGCGCATGGCCTATTTCGGCGATACGCTGTCTCACGCCGCGCTGCTCGGGGTCGCCCTGGGCTTTGTGCTGGATGTCAGCCCCACCATCGCCGTGACGGTCGGCTGCCTGCTGCTGGCGATCTTGCTGGTAACGCTACAACAGCGCCAACCGCTGGCCTCCGACACCCTGCTCGGCATCCTCGCGCCCAGCACCCTGTCCCTGGGCCTGGTGGCGCTGAGCTTCATGCACGACGTGCGCATCGACCTCATGGCCTACCTGTTCGGCGACCTGCTGGCCATCAGCCCCACGGACCTGGCCTGGATTCTCGGCGGCAGCGTGCTGGTGCTGCTGTTGCTCGCCGCACTGTGGCGACCGCTGCTGGCAGTGACCGTGCACGAGGAGCTGGCCACCGTCGAAGGCCTGCCCGTGGCGAGCCTGCGCCTGGCCCTGATGCTGCTGATTGCGGTGGTCATCGCCGTGGCCATGAAGATCGTCGGGGTACTGTTGATCACCTCGCTGCTGATCATCCCGGCCGCCACCGCGCAGCGCCACGCCCGCTCTCCCGAGCAGATGGCCCTGGGCGCCAGCGTGCTGGGCGTGCTCGCGGTGTGCGGCGGCCTGGCCCTGTCGTGGTTCAAGGACACCCCGGCCGGGCCATCGATCGTGGTCTGTGCGGCGGTGCTATTCTTGCTGAGCCTGGCATTGCCGAAACGTTGAAATAGCGGGGCGCGCGCCACCGTGCCCTGCAACCTTTGCGCCCGTAAAGGGTCTGTAAGACTTGTTTTCGAGCCTGTGTACCTGGGTGTAGACTTGCTCGCTTTTTGCGCAAATAGAGAGTCGCAGGAATGAAGCCGTTCGCCTCCCGTTATCTGCTTGTTGCCATGCTTTCCCTGTTCCTGGCCGCGTGTTCCAGCGCCCCGGTCGAGCAGCCGGTCGCGCCTGCCCAGCCCGATCCGTGGCAGCAGTTGCAGCAAAGCATCGCCAGCAACGAACTGGCCACCGCCGAAGACCAGCTCGCCAATCTGCAAACCCAATCGCCCGGTGATGCACGCCTGGAGCAGTACCAGCGACAGTTGGCCGAGGCCTACTTGCAACGCAGCCAGGTCACCTTGCAGAAGGGTGATGTCAACGCTGCCGCCACCGCCTTGGCCCGCGCCCGGGCGCTGATGCCCCAGGCACCTGCACTGGTCGGCGGCGATGCCGTGGCTCAGGCGCGTCGGCGTGCGGAGCTGGAAAAAGCCGAGGCCGCGCTCAAGGCCGCCGAAGCCAAGCCGGTTGCCCGGGTGATCGACCCCACCGCCCCGAGCACCGTGATCGCCCTGAAGACCACCGACAGCCACGCGCTGCGCCGCCAGTTGGACGACATTGCTGCCGACGTGGTGGCGTACCAGTGCGAGGTGGTGTTCCAGGTGCCACGTACTGACGATGCGCCGTGGCTCAAGACACTGCTGGCCAAGCGCGTGCACAAGCTCGACAGCGGCTTCGAGTTGAAACAGAAGCATGAGATTCAGCGCAAACTGCCGGCGCAGGTGGTGCTGGTGCCGCACCAACGCTGACAATTCCCAAGGCTAACGATGACCCTGTAGGAGCGGGCTTGTCGGGGCGCCGAACCGCCGCGAACACCGGCAAAGCCGGTGCCATACACCGCGGTGCCTGCTTCGCGGGCAAGCCCGCTCCTACAGGGTATTGCGTAGCCGCCTAAGCCGGAATCGCCTCGGCCGCCGCCTCCCGCTCCCACACCCGGTGCTGTTCCAGCACCTTCGCAAACGCCTCCACGGCCTTCTTGTCATCCCCCAGCAGCAAGCCCTTGTCTTCCTTCAAGCCCAGCGAAGTCAGCAGCGCCTTACCCTCCTTGGCCACGCCCATCGGCTTGAGGTGCTTGTACGCTTCCAGCAGGTAATGCCGGGCCAAACCGCTCTCGCCCAGCGCCGCCAACGCTTGCTTGCCAGCCGGCACCCACAGCCCATCGATCATCACCGACGGCGTGCCCTCCATCGAAGCATCCACTGCCAGCGAAGCGCCCTCGGCAGTCTTCACCGGCGCGCTGCTCGGCCCCAGCAGCAACACCCGCGCAGCCTGCGCCTCGAAGGCCTTCACCAGGCGGTCAACACTGGCGCCATCAACGCCATCAGCCACCAGCAGCGCCACCTTGCGCCCCTTGATGCCGACGCTGCCGCCCAGGTTCATCTGGCTCAGCGCCTTGGATTTGGCAGGTTTCGCGCCCTTGACCTTGACCGTCCCGGCCTTTGGCGCCGGCAGCCCGAGGTTCTGCGCCACTGCCGCCGCGAGCTTCAGGTCGATATTGGCCAAAATCTCATTCACCTCCCGCACCCGGATCGCCTCGCGCTCCACCTTGCCCAACTCGAAGCTGTAGGCCTTGATGATGTGCTGCTGCTCGGTGGCGCTCATGCTCTGGAAGAACAACCGCGCCTGGGAGAAGTGGTCGCCGAACGAGTCGCTGCGCTGGCGGATCTTGTGCGCATCCACGCGCTCCTGATAGCTCTCGAAGCCGCCATCCTCTGCCGCTGGCGGGGTTTCTCGCGGCCAGCCGCCATCGATGGAATTGGGCTCGTACGCCGCGCGCCCCTTGTCGATGGTCATGCGATGCATGGCATCACGCTGGCTGCTGTGGTTGGGCGCAACCGGCCGGTTGATCGGAATTTCGTGGAAGTTCGGCCCACCGAGGCGGCTGATCTGCGTGTCGGTGTAGGAGAACAGCCGGCCTTGCAGCAGCGGGTCGTTGGTGAAGTCGATACCCGGCACGATATGCCCAGGGCAGAACGCCACCTGCTCGGTCTCGGCGAAGAAGTTGTCGGGGTTGCGGTTGAGCACCATCTTGCCCAGCGGCGTCACTGGCACCAGCTCTTCGGGAATGAGCTTGGTGGGGTCGAGCAGGTCGAAGTCGAACTTGTGCTCGTCAGCCTCTGGCACGATCTGTACGCCCAGCTCCCATTCCGGGTAATCGCCGGTCTCGATCGCTTCCCACAGGTCGCGGCGGTGGAAGTCTGCGTCTTTGCCGGCCTGTTTCTGGGCTTCGTCCCACAGCACCGAATGCACGCCCTCGCGCGGCTTCCAGTGGAACTTGACGAAGCTGGCCACACCCTTGGCGTTGATCAGTCGGAAGGTGTGCACGCCAAAGCCTTCCATCATGCGTAGGCTGCGGGGAATGGCGCGGTCAGACATCGCCCACATGACCATGTGCGCCGACTCCGGCACCAGCGAGACGAAGTCCCAGAAGGTGTCGTGGGCCGAGCCGCCGGTGGGCATTTCGTTGTGCGCCTCGGGCTTCACCGCGTGCACGAAGTCGGGAAACTTGATCGCGTCCTGGATGAAGAACACCGGCATGTTGTTGCCCACCAGGTCGAAGTTGCCTTCGTCGGTGTAGAACTTCACCGCGAAGCCGCGCACATCGCGCACTGTGTCGCCCGAGCCGCGCGGGCCCTGCACAGTGGAAAAGCGCACGAACACCGGGGTGATCTTCTCCGGGTCTCGCAGGAAACCGGCCTTGGTCAGCTCGGCATGGTCGCCGTAGCTCTGGAAATAACCATGGGCGCCGGTACCCCGGGCATGGACGATACGTTCCGGAATGCGCTCATGGTCGAAGTGGGTGATCTTCTCGCGCATGATGAAGTCTTCGAGCAGCGAAGGCCCACGCGCGCCGGCCTTGAGCGAGTTCTGGTTGTCGGCGACCTTCACCCCCTGGTTGGTACGCAGCGCTTGGCCGGTGGCATCGCTGCGAAACGCCTCCAGGCTTTGCAGCTTGGCGTTGATATTGGCCTTGTCGGGGGTCTCAAGGCCCGCGACCGGTAGGGGTTGCTCGGGCTTGGTCTTCTTGGTGGGCATGCTCGGCTCTCCTCAATCTGCTTCAGGCTGCCCTTTCCAGGGCTTGTTCCTGTAGTGACTGGGCGCCCGTCGCGGGCGTTCAATCCGGTTTACCGGTTGTCGCGTTATGCCGAGTTGAATGGTCGATTACGAAATAAATGCTAAGAACAACTATGGGAAAAGGCTAAAATGCGCGCCCGGCTAACCGCTGACCCAACTTCCATGCGCCCCACAAGGTTCGCTCAGTGATCGAGTTCCAAGATGTCCACAAGACCTACCGCGTCGCCGGTAGGGATATTCCGGCCCTCAACCCGACCAACCTGACCATCGACAATGGCCAGGTGTTCGGCCTGATCGGCCATTCCGGCGCAGGCAAGAGCACCTTGCTGCGCCTGATCAACCGCCTTGAGGCCCCAAGCGGCGGCAAGATCATCGTCGACGGCGAAGACGTCACCGCGTTCGACGCCAACCAGCTGCGGCGCTTCCGCCAGCAGGTCGGGATGATCTTCCAGCACTTCAACCTGCTGGCCTCCAAGACCGTCGCCGACAACGTCGCCCTGCCGCTGACCCTGGCCGGCGAGCTGTCGCGCAGCGAGATCGACAAGCGCGTCGCCGAGCTGCTGGCCCGTGTCGGCCTGTCGGACCACGCGAAAAAATACCCGGCGCAGCTGTCCGGCGGCCAGAAGCAGCGCGTGGGCATCGCTCGGGCGCTGTCGACTCGCCCGAAAATCCTGCTGTGCGACGAGGCCACCAGCGCCCTCGACCCACAGACCACCGCCTCGGTGCTGCAACTGCTGGCCGAGATCAACCGCGAGCTGAAGCTGACCATCGTGCTGATCACCAACGAGATGGGCCCTGGCCTCCGAGCAGACTGACCGTGGCCTGGTGATGACCTTGGGTGATGTGCTGTTCGACACCGGCCAGGCCGACCTCAAGAACTC
>NZ_JBNNVR010000116.1:0-14246 GCF_050280645.1 Pseudomonas sp. NPDC089554 | reverse complement strand
GCCAGCAGATCAGCAGCGACGCCGAGAAACGCCTGGAGGCGATCGCCAACACCCAGGACCTCGGCGCAGGCTTCGTTCTGGCCACCAACGACCTGGAGATCCGCGGCGCCGGGAGCTGCTCGGCGAAGGCCAGAGCGGGCAGATCCAGGCCGTCGGCTTCACCCTCTACATGGAAATGCTCGAACGCGCGGTCAAGGCCATTCGCAAGGGCACCCAGCCGAACCTCGAGCAGCCCCTGGGCGGCGGCCCGGAAATCAACCTGCGCCTGCCGGCGCTGATTCCCGAGGACTACCTGCCCGATGTGCATGCGCGGCTGATTCTCTACAAACGCATCGCCTCGGCGGCCGACGAAGAAGGCCTCAAGGACCTGCAAGTGGAGATGATCGACCGCTTCGGCCTGCTGCCCGAGCCGACCAAGAGCCTCATGCGCCTTACCCTGCTCAAGCTACAAGCCGAGAAACTGGGCATCAAGAAAGTCGATGCCGGCCCCAATGGCGGCAAGCTGGAGTTCGAGGCCGAAACCCCGGTCGACCCGCTCACCCTGATCAAGCTGATCCAGGGCCAACCCAAGCGCTACAAGTTCGAGGGGGCCACCCAGTTCCGCTTCCTGGTGCCGATGGAACGCCCGGAAGAACGCTTCAATACCCTGGAGGCGCTGTTCGAGCGCCTGACCCCACAGCCTGCCTGAAGGAAGATCCATGCGTGCCATTCATTGCCTGACCCTGTTGCTGGCGCTGGTCGCGCCAGCCGCCTTCGCCGAAGGCCCGTATCAGGTGGAAATGCTCCTGCTGCGCCAGAACGAAGTGCCTGCGGTGACCAGCCCGTTCGCCCCGGAAGACTGGAGCGCTGGCGCGCCGCGCCTGGAAAAGGTCGCCGAACGCCCTCTGGCCCTGGCTGACGAGGCCACCCGCCTGGAAGCTACGCCCGGCTACACCGTGCTGCTGCACAAGGCCTGGCAGCAACAGGTCGGCGATGGCCCCAGCCGCATCGCCCTGGGTGCGGGCAGCGAACAGTTCGGGCACTTCCCCATCGAAGGCAACCTGAGCATCACCGAAGGCCGCTTCATCGCCATCGAGGCCAACTTCTGGGTCAACCAGCTCGATGGCAACGGCAGCGTGCTGCAAAGCGAGCAATTCAAGCAGAGCAACAGCACAGTCAAGGCCGGCCAACTGACATTCCTCGACGGCGGCCACCTGGCCATGCTGATCAAAGTCGCCCCAGCCGGCATGCGCAAGGTGCCGGTAATGGACCCGGAGATGATGGAGCAGTGATGTGAGCGAGCACGAGGCACGAGCGCTTCTGCAAAGCCACGAGTCGTGGATGGACGACTTCACCGGCGGCACATTGGGCCGGGGCATCGATTATGCCGATGAAGGCCGGGTTACCTTGCACGGGGTACAAGGCCTCTCCATCGAGGCCACCTGTACAGGCTCGCCGGGCAACCTCTACAGCCAGACCATCCGCCTTGTGATCAACGCGGGCAGCGTGCGGGTTTTCGGCCGCTGCTCCTGCCCGGTTGGTATCAATTGCAAGCACTGCGCCGCCGTGCTCTTTCATTTGCAAAGCGAAACTCAAGAGCGGTTGTCGCCCGAGCAGGCAGCGCTGTCCCTGCCCCACGACCTGAGCAAGTGGGTCGAGGCCTTGGCCAGCCCAGAACCCGACGCGGCCTCCCGCGAGCCAGCGCGCAAAGGGCCAGCCTTGTATTACCACGTCAGCTTCGAACGCGATCAATGCCTGCTGAAAGTACTCAAGGGCACCCGCCAGGGCGACGGTGAGCTGAAGCTCAGCCGCATCACCTCGCTGCCCGAGATGATCTACTACACCCCGCGCTACGTGACCGAGGACGATGCCCGCCTGCTACGCTTGATCGACGCCCGCAGCAAAGGCACGACGGGCCCCAGCGTAGCCCTGGCCGGCAAACCCGGTGCCGAGTTGTTCGAGTATGCGCTGGCGACTGGCCGAACCTTGTTCGAAGACAGCACCACGCCGCTTACCATGGGCCCGACGCTGCACGCCGAGTTCCGCTGGGTGCGGCTGGAGAACGGCAGCTACCGCGGCGCCTGGCACCACGGCGATCAGCTCGCGCTCAACGCCTTGCCGCTGGAGCCGTTGTACTACGTCGACCCCAAGACCTTGCAAAGCGGCGAACTCGCCCATGACCTCGACCCCTTCATCGCCAGCCAACTCGCCCGCGCACCCGTCGTGCCCGAGCGCCTTGTCGTGCCCTTGAGCCATCGCCTGAACGCCTTGAATCGGCAGGTACCTACGCCAACCGCAGTGCGCAGCGAAGACATCGGCGACATCCCTCCGATCGCACACCTCACCCTCGGCAGCATCGAGTTCAGCGCCTACATGCCCAAGACCGGCCGCATGCAGCGCCAGATGCAGCACCGCGCAGCCCTGGCATTCGACTACGACGGCCTGCGTGCCAGCGGCAACGACGACAAGCCGCTGACCCGCCTGGTAGATGCCACCAGCCAGCGCATCCGTCGCCAGCCCCAGGCCGAACAGCACCTGCGCGACACCCTGCGCAAGCTCGGCTTCAAGCCCGCCACCCGGCAAAGCAAGGCCCTACCCGACAGCGCCGGGGACATGTTCCAGCTGCCCGACGACGACGCCTGGCTGCGCTTCGCCCGCGAAGGCCTGCAACGCCTGCGCGACGCTGGCTGGGTCATTGATGTCCAGCGCGACTTCACCTTCAACCTGCACGAGGTGGACGACTGGTACGCCACGGTCCAGGAGGCGCCCGGCCACGAATGGTTCGACCTGGAACTGGGCATCGTGGTCGACGGCCAGCGCCACAGCCTGCTGCCGATCGTGCTCCACCTGCTGCGCAGCAACCCCGAGCTGCTGCGCCCGAGCGAACTGGCCCGGCGCAGCGACGACGAGCACCTGCTGGTCGACCTCAACCGCCTGCGCCAGGACAGCCCCGCCTTGCGCGTGGCCCTGCCCTACGGCCGCATCAAGGCACTGATGGGTACCCTCGGCGGCCTGTATCTGCACGAGGACACCATCGGCCCCAGCGTGCGCCTGGACCGCGCCGATGCCGCTCGGCTGAACGACATAGAACAGCTGCCCTTGCAATGGGAAGGCGGCGAGCAGGTACGCGACCTCGGCCGCCGCCTGCGCGATGCCCGCGACCTGCACGTGCTGCCGCCCAACGGCCTGGCCGCCACCCTGCGCCCGTACCAGCAACAGGGCCTGAACTGGTTGCAGGCCCTGCGCGAAATGGGCACCGGCGGCATCCTCGGCGACGACATGGGCCTGGGCAAGACCCTGCAAACCCTCGCCCACCTGCTGCTGGAAAAAGAAACGGGGCGCCTGGTACGCCCGGCGCTGGCCGTCATGCCCACGAGCCTGGTACCCAACTGGCTCGACGAAGCCCAGCGCTTCGCCCCTGACCTACGAGTCCTGGCCCTGCACGGCCCCGGGCGCAGCAAGCATTTCGCCACGCTGGGCGAGTACGACCTGGTACTGACCACCTATGCCCTCGCCCCCCGCGACCTCGAACACCTGCGCGCCCAGCCCTGGCATGTACTGGTGCTCGACGAGGCGCAGAACATCAAGAGCAGCACCAGCAAGGCCGCCCAGGCCGTGCGTGAACTGCAGGCCACGCAGCGCCTGTGCCTGAGCGGCACGCCCATGGAGAACAACCTGGGCGAGCTGTGGTCGATCTTCCACTTCCTGATGCCGGGCTGGCTGGGTGACAGCAAGCGCTTCACCCAGGACTACCGCACCCCTATCGAGCGCCACGGCGACAGCGAGCGCATGGCCCACCTGGCCAGCCGCATCCGCCCGTTCCTGCTGCGCCGCACCAAGGAACAAGTGGCGCGCGACCTGCCGCCGAAGACCGAGATGGTCCACTGGGTGGAGCTGAGCGATGCCCAGCGCGACACCTACGAAGCGGTGCGGGTGGCGATGGACAAGAAAGTGCGCGACGAAATCGCCCGCAATGGCGCGGCGCGCAGCCAGATCGTCATCCTCGATGCGCTGCTCAAGCTGCGCCAGGTGTGCTGCGACCTACGCCTGGTCAAGGGCGCAGAGGCCAAGGGCACCTTCGCCGACAAGGGCAAGCTCGCCAGCCTGCTGGAAATGCTCGATGAGCTCCTCAGCGAAGGGCGCAAGGTGCTGCTGTTCTCGCAGTTCACCTCGATGCTGGCGCTGATCGAAGTGGAGCTCGAGAAGCGCGGCATTCGTTATAGCCTGCTGACCGGTGATACCCGCGACCGCCGCGCACCGGTGCAGCAATTCCAGAATGGCGACAGCGAGGTGTTCCTGATCAGCCTGAAAGCCGGCGGCACCGGCCTGAACCTGACCGCCGCAGACACGGTGATCCACTACGACCCGTGGTGGAACCCGGCCAGCGAAAGCCAGGCCACCGACCGCGCGTACCGCATTGGCCAGGACAAGCCGGTGTTCGTCTACAAGCTGATCACCCGGGGTACGGTGGAGGAGAAGATCCAACAGCTGCAACAAGACAAGGCAGCACTGGCCGCCGGGCTGCTCGATGGCGGCGAAGCAGGCCAGTGGCGGCTGGGGGATGAAGAGATCGAGGCGCTGTTCGCCCCGCTGCCGGGCAAGCGCAGCCGCTAAAGCGCCTTTACCGGCCTCATCGCGGGACAAGCCCGCGATAGGGCCAGCGCGTCAATCGACCAGTTGCGCCTCTTTCAAAGCGCCCAACGCCTCCAGCCAGCGCGGCTGCTGGCGGTAATCGGTACGCGCAAAGCCGCGCCCACGCATGCCGGCAACCCGCGGCGATGGCGCTACCTTCAAGCGCTGCGCCGCGCTCAACGCCAGCTCAGCCGCTGCCCGGTCGTTGCATACCAAGCCCATGTCGCAACCGGCGCTCAGCGCAGCCTCGATGCGATTGGCCGCATCGCCGACCACATGCGCACCGGCCATCGACAGGTCATCACTGAAGATCACCCCCTGGAAACCCAGTTCGCCGCGCAGAATGTCCTGCAACCAACGGCGGGAGAAGCCGGCTGGCTGGTTGTCGATCTGCGGGTAGATGACGTGTGCCGGCATCACCGCCGCCAATTGTCCACGCAGCTGGGTGAACGGCACCAGGTCAGCCTGGCGCAGCTGCTCAAGGCTACGCTTGTCGGTGGGAATCGCCACGTGCGAGTCCGCCTCGGCCCAGCCGTGCCCTGGGAAGTGCTTGCCACAGGCCGCCATGCCTGCAGCGTTCATACCGCGAATGAAAGCGCCAGCCAGTTGCGTGGCGCGCTGCGGGTCGCCCTCGAACGCGCGGCTACCGACTACCGCGCTGCGCTGGTGATCCAGGTCCAGCACCGGGGCGAAGCTCAGGTCCAGGCCAACCGCCAGCACCTCGGTCGCCATCAGCCAGCCGCATTGCTCGGCGAGGTACTCGGCATTGGCATTGTCGGCAATCGCACGCATCGCGGGCAGGCGCACGAAGCCCTGGCGCAGGCGCTGGACCCGGCCGCCTTCCTGGTCGACCGCCAGGATCAGGTCGGGGCGGATGGCGCGGATCGAGGCGCACAGCTCACGCACCTGGCGCGGGCTGTCGATGTTGCGGGCGAAGATGATCAGGCCAGCCACTTCGGGCTGGCGCAGCAAGTGGCGGTCCTCGGCGGTCAGCCATTTACCGGCGATATCCACCATCAGGGAGCCTTGCAGGCGGGCAGTCATAGGGTGTCCTTATTGAAGAGCCAGGGTGGCCCACTGGGGGCAGGCGGCCTCGTCGATACGCACCGGACAATGCGCCGGTACACGCTCGAACAGGTCCAGCAGGTCGTGGTTGTGCAGGCGCACGCAGCCATGGGACAAGGCGATGCCAAGGGGTTCGGTGTCCGGCGTGCCGTGCAGGTAAATGTAGCGACGGAAGGTATCCACCCGGCCTAGGCGGTTGATACCCGGCTCGCAACCGCTGAGCCAGAGAATACGGGTGAGGATCCAGTCGCGACCGGGGCATTGCGCATGCAGGCTGGGCGACCAGACCTCACCGGTCCAGCGCCGCCCTTGCAACACGGCGCCGAGCGGCAGGCCCTCGCCGATCTTCGCGCGCACCTGGTGCAGGCCACGCGGCGTGCAGCCCGAACCGTTCAACTCGCCCGCCCCGTTGAAGGCGGTGGAGACGGCTGCACGCATGCGCAACTGCCCCTGGGCGAAGCCGTAGAGGCATTGGTCAGCGAGGGAAATATGTAGGAAATCGAGGTCGTGCATGGGCGCCTAGCTTAGCCGAAGCGCCCTGCCGCGCCCAGTACTCAAGCCTTGGCAGGCGCCACACTGCTCTTGCTGCGCGGCCGCAGCTGGGCAGCCGCCATGGCCTCGTCGGTGACGCCACTGTCGGCGCGCATGCCTGCGGCGAGGAACGGTACCATCAGGCGCATCACCTGCTCGATCGAGGTGTTCACGCCGAAATCGGTCTCGGCGATGGCACGCAGCGCCTTGATACCCGACATGCTGAACGCCGCCGCGCCGAGCATGAAGTGCACCCGCCAGAACAGCTCCAGCGGCGGCACGCGCGGCGCGGCTTCATTGACCAGCAGCATGTAGCGGCGGAACACCTTGCCGTACATGTCTTCCAGATAACGGCGCAGGTGGCCCTGGCTCTGGCTGAAGGCCAGGCCCAGCAGGCGCATGAAGATGGACAGGTCGTTGTTGCTGCGCGGCTGCACAGCCAGCGCCTGCTCCACCAGCATCTCGAGCAGCTCTTCGAGGCTCGGCTTGTGCTCCGCACGCCCTTGGCGGCGCTCCAGCTCACGCTCGAGGCTGGCACAGAACGGCCCGAGGAAACGCGAAAAGACCGCCTGGATAAGCGCCTTCTTGGAACCGAAGTGGTAGTTCACCGCCGCCAGGTTCACACCGGCCTTGCTGGTGATGAGGCGCAGCGAGGTTTCAGCGAACCCCCTTTCCGCGAACAGCTGCTCGGCTGCATCGAGGATGCGTTCAACGGTTTCCGATTGGGCCATGACTTTTCCGCCTGACAAACAGTTGTTTGAAACATACGTTTCAGCCCAACGTCTGTCAAGGCTCGGTGACTGCGCGGTCGCCATTTAACCACAGCACCGCGCATTACGCTGCAAGCCACGAATTGCGCCGCCTCAAGCCCACACTGGAATTTTCCGCGAAACGCAGTGCTTGCAGCGCGCCATGTACTGTATATAATTCCAGTCACTGTATAAAAAGACAGAGCCACTCGCCATGCTTAAACTGACGCCACGCCAAGCCGAGATCCTGGCTTTCATCAAACGCTGCCTCGAAGACAACGGCTTCCCGCCCACCCGTGCGGAAATCGCCCAGGAGCTGGGCTTCAAGTCGCCCAACGCCGCCGAGGAGCACCTCAAGGCATTGGCCCGCAAGGGCGCGATCGAGATGACCCCAGGTGCCTCGCGCGGCATCCGCATTCCCGGCGTCGAAGCCAAGGCAGAAGAAAACGGCCTGCCGATCATTGGCCGTGTCGCCGCAGGTGCTCCGATCCTCGCCGAGCAGCACATCGAGGAATCCTGCAACATCAACCCAGCATTCTTCCATCCCCGCGCCGACTATCTGCTACGCGTGCACGGTATGAGCATGAAGGACATCGGCATCGTCGACGGCGACTTGATCGCCGTGCACACCTGCCGCGAAGCACGCAATGGCCAGGTGGTGGTTGCCCGTATCGGTGACGAAGTCACCGTCAAGCGCTTCAAGCGCGAAGGCAGCAAAGTCTGGCTGATTGCCGAGAACCCCGAATTCGCCCCCATCGAAGTCGACCTGAAAGAACAGGAACTGGTGATCGAGGGCTTGAGCGTCGGCGTTATTCGCCGCTGATCCAGGAGGCGTCATGCAGCAGTCCATTCACCAGTCCCAACCGGCCCAGCTTCCCCTGTTCGAAGCCTTCCTTGCGCAGCCGGTGCTGCCAGGCCTGAAGCACCGTGAGCAGCCCCCCAAGCCAGCGAAGCCGGAGCTGTTCAGCGAATTGTCCCTGCGTGGCGCGCCAGGCCACTGCCAAAGCCTGCTGGCCCCCATGCTGCGCGAACTGAGCGAAGAAGATGACACTCGCTGGCTGACGCTGGTCGCTCCACCTGCCAGCCTGACCCAAGCCTGGCTGCGCGATGCCGGCCTGAACCGCGAGCGCATCCTGCTGCTGCAACCCGGCAGCAATCAAACTGCACTGCAGCTGGCTTGCGAAGCACTGCGTCTGGGCAACAGCCACACCGTGGTCAGTTGGCTGGACAACACCAGCCCTGCCGCTCGCCAGCAATTGAGCCGAGCCGCGACCAGCGGAAATGCAAAAAGCCTGAACATCCGCCTCGGCTGATGTTCAGGCTTTTTGCCTGCAACCCTTTCTTGGTCGCCTCATCGAGGCGGCACGCTCAATGCAGAACGCGCGGCCCTTCGTCACGCTCGAAGTCACCTTCAATCAACTTGCCCGCCATTTGCACGCCCACGCTGAGCATGGCCTTGGCCACTTCCACGTGCTGCCCCTGCAGGAACGCCTTGGCGTCTTCGGAGAATTCCAAGGTCACCAGCGACCCCTCGTCCTCAGCACGGCGCAGCTCGATCCGGCCATCCGGCAACTCGACAATTTCTAGAAAGGACGTTGACATATAGGGCCTGCTCATCACGAAAGGCGGTTATTGTACCAGCGCTAACGCCCCTCAGCACTCACTCAACGCGTCACGGAAACGCCGTACCAGCCCTTTCAAATTATTACGCCAGCTTTCCAGTTCTTCCCGGGACAGCGACAGTTGCTCGACTTCATCAAGATTGACCGCCTGAATCAACGGCTGAGTAACGTCGCTCTTGGCCACTTTCTTCGCGACCGGCGGTCGGAACAAATCGGTATAAGCCTCGATCAATTGCGCCAACCAGGTCTGTGGCTGACGCGCCAGCTCCAGCATTTCGGCCATCTCCGGAATGGCCACTGTCTTGAGCACGTCGTCATTGAGCAGCAGTTCGGCACGTGCCGCCCCGGCCTGGGGCAAGCGATAGAACCCGGCGATCTCGTGACACAACCCCAGCAGAGCGCCATACAGGTGGAACAGTGCCGACTCTCGCTCGGCCTGAATCAGACCCTGGGCATTCATCGCACGGCTTTGCTCAGCCTTGGCCATGGACTCCAGGGCAAGGCCTGCAAAGAACAGCTTCTGGTTGGTGCGGGTATAGAGTTCCTGGGCCATTTGCGTGACCTCCCTCAAGGCTGCAAGGTAATGACAGCAGTTTCGGCGATAGCCAGGCCCTACGGCAAGCATCTCCCCGAAAAGCAGTTGGGGCCGTAAACGGCCCCAACAGGTTCATGCAACGCGCGATCAGCGCTTGTCTTCGACCTTCCAGGCCTTGCCGTCGTAGAACGCCTTCCAGCCGGTCGGCTTACCGTCTACCTCGGACTGCACGTACTGCTCCTTGGTCTTGCGGCTGTAACGAATCACGGCCGGGCGACCTTCAGGGTCTTTCTGCGGTGCATCGCACAGGAAGTGGTACTTCGGGTCGATCTCATGCTTGTGGGGAACGATTTCCAGCACCAGTGGCGCACGGGTTTCGCGGTTCTTGGGGAACTGGCTGGCAGCCAGGAACAGCCCCGAGGCACCGTCGCGCAGCACGTAGGTGTCGTCGACCTTCTCGCACTTGAGCTCCGGCATGTCCACCTTGTCCATCTTCGGTGGTGCCGCCTCGCCGCTCTTGAGCAACTTGCGAGTGTTTTTGCAGGTCGGGTTGGTGCAACCAAAGAACTTGCCGAAACGGCCAGTCTTGAGCTGCATCTCGCTGCCGCACTTGTCGCACTCCAGGCTCGGCCCTTCGTAACCCTTGATGCGGTAACTGCCCTCTTCGATCTCGTAGCCTGCGCAGTCAGGGTTGTTGCCGCAGATGTGCAGTTTGCGCTTTTCATCCAGCAGGTAGGCGTCCATCGCCGTGGCGCAGATCGGGCAGCGGTGCTTGCCACGCAGTACCAGCGACTCGGACTCACCCTCGTCATCGGCAGCGATCTCATCGCCCGGCACCAGGTTGACGGTGGCCTTGCAGCGCTCCTTCGGTGGCAGGCTGTAGCCGGAGCAACCAAGGAACACGCCGGTGGAGGCGGTGCGAATCATCATCGGTCGGCCGCATTCCTTACACGGAATGTCGGTCATGGTCGGCTGGTTGGCGCGCATGCCGCTTTCGCTGGACTCGGCGTTGAGCAATTTCTTGCTGAAGTCGCCATAGAACTCGTCGAGTACGTTTTTCCAGTCACGCTCGCCCTGGGCAACGTCGTCGAGGTGCTCTTCCATGCCGGCAGTGAAGCCGTAGTCCATCAGGTTGGAGAAGCTCTCGGACAGTCGCTCGGTGACGATATCGCCCATCTTCTCGGAATAGAAACGACGGTTATGCAGGGTCACATAGCCGCGGTCCTGGATGGTGGAAATGATCGCCGCATAAGTGGACGGACGGCCAATGCCGCGCTTTTCCATTTCCTTGACCAGGCTCGCTTCGGTGAAGCGCGCTGGCGGCTTGGTGAAATGCTGGCTCGGGTCGAGCTGAATCAGCTTGAGCGCCTCGCCCTGGGCCATTTCCGGCAACACATCATCTTCGCCGGGCTTGCTTTGCTGTGGCAATACGCGGGTATAGCCGTCGAACTTTAGGATACGACCCTTGGCACGCAACTCGAAGTTGCCCGCTGCAACCGTGACGCTGGTGGACAGGTACTGGGCAGGCGGCATCTGGCAGGCCAGGAACTGGCGCCAGATCAGCTCGTACAGACGCTCGGCGTCGCGCTCCATGCCGCTGAGCTTGGTCGGATGGGTATTCACGTCCGAAGGACGAATCGCCTCGTGCGCCTCTTGTGCGCCCTCCTTGCTGCCGTACACCACAGGTGCAGCGGGCAGGTACTGCTTGCCGAACTCGCG
The DNA here is from genome assembly GCF_050280645.1 of Pseudomonas sp. NPDC089554. NCBI lineage: Bacteria > Pseudomonadati > Pseudomonadota > Gammaproteobacteria > Pseudomonadales > Pseudomonadaceae > Pseudomonas > Pseudomonas sp. NPDC089554. The sequence goes on along the minus strand of NZ_JBNNVR010000116.1, from coordinate 3,414 downwards.
CTCGATGTAGCTGCGGGCCATTTCCACCGCATCGGTCGACAGGTTGGTCGAGTCGGTACGCATGTAGGTGATGTAGCCGGCCTCGTAGAGACGCTGGGCCATCATCATGGTCTTCTTCACGCCGAAGCCCAGGCGATTGCTCGCCGCCTGCTGCAGGGTCGAGGTGATGAAGGGCGCCGACGGCTTGCTGCTGGTCGGGCGGTCTTCGCGCTTGGTAACGCTGTAGCTGGACGCCTTGAGCTGCTCCAGCGCAGCCATGGCCTGGGCTTCGTTGAGCGGCTTGAAGGCCTCGCCGTTCTCGCGCGCCACCTCGAAACGCACCTTGGCGCTCTTCGCGGTGCCCAGGTCGGCGTGCACTTCCCAGTACTCTTCCGGGTTGAAGGCACGGATCTCGCGCTCACGCTCGACCACCAGCTTCACTGCCACCGACTGCACGCGCCCGGCGGACAAGCCACGGGCAATCTTGGACCACAGCAACGGCGAGACCATGTAGCCCACTACACGGTCGAGGAAGCGCCGCGCCTGCTGGGCATTGACCCGGTCGATGTCCAGGTCGCCTGGCTGGGAGAACGCTTCCTGGATGGCCTTCTTGGTGATTTCGTTGAACACCACCCGCTTGTAGCGGCTGTCATCGCCGCCGATGGCCTCGCGCAGGTGCCAGGCAATGGCCTCCCCTTCGCGGTCCAAGTCGGTTGCGAGGTAGATGGTGTCGGCATCCTTGGCCAGGCGGCGCAGTTCGTCGATGACCTTCTCCTTGCCGGGAAGGATCTCGTACTTGGCCTTCCAGCCGGACTCCGGGTCGACGCCCATGCGCGCCACCAACTGACGGCGGGCCTTCTCTTTCGGCGACAACGCCGGCGCCTCACCCGCGGTCTTGCCGCGCTTGGCGGCCGGTTCCTTGGCCGTGCTGGCCGAACCGCTGGTGGGAAGGTCTCGGATATGGCCGATACTCGACTTCACCACGTACTGGTTGCCCAGGTACTTGTTGATGGTCTTGGCCTTGGCCGGGGATTCCACAATGACCAGCGATTTGCCCATGGATCGGAAGATTCCTGAATCTGAAGATGAAAAACGCGTCAGGTGCCGGACGCGGCACCGCTATATATAGTGGCAAAAGAGTGAGGTCAAGCGTGGACCATCACTCTTGGGGCTTCCCAGCCAATGCTGGCAACCCGTCTTCGGCCTTGACCAAAGCAAAGCGTGGCACCTGCTCGCCGTCAACCTCGACGGACTCCTGGAACATCGAAAGTGGTCGTACCCAGAAGCTGTAATCACCATACAGACACTGGTAGAACACCATCCACTCCTCGCTCTCGGAGTGCCGTGCAACGCTGAAAACTCGGTACTCTGGCCCTTTGTAATGCCGGTACACACCGGGTTGTATCTGCATGTCGCGCCAGCCTCTTGAACAAATCCGGTAAAAAACAAAAGCCGGGGCACATGGCCCCGGCTGCTGCCTTGCAACGCGATCAGACGCGTTCGAAGACAGTGGTGATGCCTTGGCCCAAGCCGACACACATGGTGGCGACGCCGAGGGTCCCGCCATTTTGCTTCATGACGTTGAGCAGGGTGCCGGAAATACGTGCACCGGAGCAACCGAACGGGTGGCCCAGGGCGATCGCACCGCCGTGCAGGTTAACCTTCTCATCCATCTTGTCGAGCACTTTCAAGTCCTTGAGCACCGGCAGGGCCTGTGCGGCGAAGGCTTCGTTGAGCTCGAAGAAGTCGATGTCGGCAATGCTCAGGCCAGCACGCTTGAGCGCTTTCTGGGTCGACGGCACCGGGCCATAGCCCATGATCGCAGGGTCGACACCCGCCACGGCCATGGAGCGGATCACGGCCAACGGCTGGATGCCCAGGTCCATGGCGCGCTGGCCGGACATGACGATCATGCACGAAGCGCCGTCGGTAATCTGCGACGAAGTACCGGCAGTGACGGTACCGCCTTTCGGGTTGAACGCCGGCTTGAGCGACGCCAGGCCTTCGAGGGTGGTTTCCGGGCGAATGGTTTCGTCGAAGTCGAATACCTTGAGGAAGCCGTTCTCGTCATACCCCTGCATGGGGATGATCTCGTCCTTGAACTTGCCCTCGAGCGTGGCCTTGTGCGCCAGCTGGTGCGAGCGCAGGCCGAAGAGGTCCTGCTGTTCGCGGGTGATACCGTGCATTTTGCCGAGCATCTCGGCAGTAAGGCCCATCATCCCGGAAGCCTTGGCGGCGTGCAGGGACAGGTGCGGGTTCGGGTCGACGCCATGCATCATGCTGACGTGGCCCATATGCTCGACGCCACCCACCACGAACACATCGCCGTTGCCGGTCATGATCGCCTGGGCAGCGGTGTGCAGCGCGCTCATCGACGAGCCGCACAGGCGGCTGACGGTCTGGGCTGCGGAGGTGTGCGGGATCTGGGTCATCAAGGATGCCATGCGGGCGATGTTCCAGCCCTGCTCCAGGGTCTGGTTGACGCAACCCCAGATCACGTCCTCGACTTCCTTCGGGTCGACCTTGTCGTTGCGCTCCAGCAGCTTGCTGATCAGGTGCGCCGACATGTCTTCGGCGCGGGTGTTGCGGTGCATGCCACCCTTGGAGCGGCCCATCGGGGTGCGACCGAAGTCGACAATCACCACGTCTCTTGGATTCAGGCTCATATCAATATTCTCGCTCTAGCTCGTTGGCCGCTCAGTTGAAGAAGCGCTGGCCGTTCTTGGCCATTTCACGCAGCTTCGCAGTGGGGTGGTACAGCGGCCCCAGGTCGGCGTACTTGTCGGCCAGGGCGACGAATTCGGCGACCCCGATCGAATCGATGTAGCGCAGCGCGCCACCGCGGAAGGGAGGGAAACCGATGCCGTAGACCAGGCCCATGTCCGCTTCGGCGGCGGTTTCGACGATGCCGTCCTCCAGGCAGCGCACAGTCTCCAGGCACAACGGCACCATCATCCAGTTGATGATGTCTTCATCGCTCACCTCACGCTGCTCGAAGACGACTGGCTTGAGCACATCGAGCACGGTGGCATCGAAGACTTTCTTCGGCTTGCCGCGCTTGTCGGTTTCGTAGGCGTAGAAGCCCTTGCCGTTCTTCTGGCCCAGGCGGTTGGCCTCGTACAGGGCATCGACCGCGGAGCGACGGTCGTCCTTCATGCGCTCAGGGAAGCCTTCGGCCATCACGTCGCGGCCATGGTGGCCGGTGTCGATACCGACCACGTCCATCAGGTAGGCCGGGCCCATGGGCCAGCCGAACTTCTCCATCACCTTGTCGATGCGCACGAAGTCGACGCCAGCGCTGACCAGCTTGGCGAAACCGCCAAAGTACGGGAACAGCACGCGGTTGACCAAAAAGCCCGGGCAGTCGTTGACCACGATCGGGTTCTTGCCCATTTTCTTGGCGTAGGCCACGCAAGGATTCGCCGCCACCGCGCA
>NZ_JBNNVR010000115.1:0-14386 GCF_050280645.1 Pseudomonas sp. NPDC089554 | reverse complement strand
GCTGCCAAACCATTTCTCGCCGCCGGTGAGGTAGTGCATCTTCAGTTTCACGTTCATCGGGTGCGGGGTCCAGCCGAGGAAGGTGATGAACTGCTTCTGACCAACGGCGACGTAGACGCAGAAGATGCCGCTGTCTTTCTGGTTGATGATCGCGTCGATCGCCAGAGCGGTCTTACCGATCTGACGGTCACCGATGATCAGCTCGCGCTGGCCACGGCCAACCGGGATCATGGCGTCGACCGACTTGTAGCCAGTCTGTACAGGCTGGTCTACCGATTTACGCCAGATAACGCCCGGTGCAACCTTTTCGACTGCATCGGTTTCGGTGGTGGTCAGAGGACCCTTGCCATCGATCGGGTTACCCAGAGCGTCGACGACGCGGCCCAGCAGGCCTTTGCCGACTGGAACTTCCAGGATACGACCGGTGCACTTGGCGCTCATGCCTTCGGCCAGGGTGGTGTATGCACCCAGAACAACTGCACCCACGGAGTCTTGCTCCAGGTTCAGTGCCATGCCGTAGACGCCGCCAGGGAACTCGATCATTTCGCCGTACATGACGTCGGCCAGACCGTGGATCCGCACGATACCGTCAGAAACGCTGACGACGGTACCTTCGTTGCGGGCTTGGGAGCCGACATCGAGTTTCTCGATGCGACCCTTGATGATTTCACTAATTTCGGAAGGATTGAGTTGCTGCATTGCTCTGCTGCCCCTTCAAACTCAAGATTTCAATGCTTCGGCCAGTTTCGCGATTTTGCCGCGAACCGAGCCATCGATTACCAGGTCGCCGGCGCGGATGACGACGCCGCCGATCAGGCTGGCATCCTCCGACGCGTGCAGGCGTACTTCCCGGCTGAGCCGTGCACTGAGAACCTTGGCGAGTTTGTCTTGCTGTTCTTGGTTCAACGCAAAAGCACTGGTGACTTCCACGTCCACGGATTTCTCTTGCTCGGCCTTGTACAGGTCGAACAGAGCGGCAATCTCCGGCAGAAGCAGGAGACGGTCGTTTTCCGCGGCAACATGAATGAAATTCTGTGCCTGAGCATCGAACTTGTCACCGCACACTTCAATGAATGCGGCGGCCTTGTCTGCGCTAGTCAGTTGCGGGGCCTTGAGCAGGCGCTGCATGGTGCCGTCTTCCGACACCGCAGCAGCCAGGCCGAGCATGGCTGACCAATTGGCCAGTTGCTGATGGGCCTGGGCATGCTCGAAGGCAGCCTTAGCGTAAGGTCGGGCCAACGTGGTCAGTTCTGCCATGATCGCCCTCGCTTAAATTTCAGCGGCCAGTTTGTTAACCAGCTCCGCATGCGCGTTTTGATCGATTGTGGCGCCAAGGATCTTTTCAGCACCGCCAACGGCCAGGGCGCCCACTTGGGCACGCAGCGCGTCTTTGATACCGTTCAGTTCCTGTTCGATCTCGGCTTGAGCCTGAGCTTTCACACGGTCAGCTTCGACGCGGGCCTGATCACGGGCTTCCTCGACAAGCTGAGCAGCGCGCTTTTTCGCTTGCTCAATGATTTCGGCTGCCTGTGCCTTCGCTTCGCGCAGTTGCTGACCCGCTTTTTCTTGGGCCAGTTCCAGATCGCGAGCTGCGCGGTTGGCAGCGTCCAGGCCGTCGGCAATCTTCTTTTGGCGCTCTTGCAGGGCAGTGATGACCGGAGGCCATACGTACTTCATGCAGAACAGCACAAAAATCAGAAAAGCAACGGATTGGCCGATCAGGGTTGCATTAATGTTCACGCCAATACCTCGCTCGGTCTTTGTCCATCACACCAATCAACTCGTGGGAACGAGTGATTAGCCGGCGATCTGACCAACGAAGGGGTTCGCGAAGGTGAAGAACAGAGCGATACCAACACCGATCATGGTTACGGCGTCGAGCAGACCGGCAACGATGAACATTTTGACCTGCAGCATTGGAACCATTTCAGGCTGACGAGCAGCGCCTTCCAGGAACTTGCCGCCCAGCAGGCCGAAACCAATGGCGGTACCCAGAGCACCCAGGCCGATCAGCAGAGCAACAGCGATAGCGGTCAGACCAACTACAGTTTCCATCTTTCCTCCCGACTTTTACGTCGTATTGGTTAGGTTTTTTAGTTTGAAGCGGTAAAACAAATCGTTTTGGTACAGCTGCCCTTGCGGACTTTTAAAGCCCTCCCCCCAGGCAGGCGGGGAAGGCTATCAGACACGCCAGGCGGTCTTAATGGTTATCTTCGTGGGCCATCGACAGGTAGACGATGGTCAGCATCATGAAGATGAAAGCTTGCAGCGTGATGATCAGGATGTGGAACACAGCCCACGCCCACTGCAGCACGATACCCAGGCCGCTCAGCCACAGGATGCCGGCGCCGAACATCACGGCGATCAGGATGAACACCAGTTCGCCGGCGTACATGTTGCCGAACAGACGCAGTGCCAGGGAGATTGGCTTGGCGATCAGGGTGACGAATTCCAGCAGGAAGTTCACCGGGATCAGCAGGATCTGAACGAAGATGTTCTTGCTGCCGAACGGGTGCAGGGTGAGTTCGCCGAGGAAACCGCCCAGGCCCTTGACCTTGATGCTGTAGAAGATGATGAGCGCGAACACGCTGAAGGCCATGGCCAGGGTCGCGTTCGGGTCGGTGGTCGGTACCGCACGGAACGGAATGTGCGGGTCGCCAGAGATCAGGATGGCCAGCTGAGGAATCCAGTCGACCGGTACCAGGTCGATGGCGTTCATCAGGAAGACCCAGACGAAGATGGTCAGCGCCAGTGGGGCGATCACCGGGCTACGGCCGTGGAAGGAGTCCTTCACGCTGCCGTTGACGAAGTCCACCAGCACTTCGACGAAGTTCTGCAGACCGCTCGGCTGGCCGGAAGTGGCCTTCTTGGCTGCCATGCGGAAAATGAACAGGAAGATCAGACCCAGCGCGACGGACCAACCCAGGGTGTCCAGGTGGAACGCCCAGAAGCCCATTGCCTTGGCTTCTGCAGCCGAATGGGCGAAGCCCCAGCTGCCGTCTGGTAGTTGACCGTAGGTCAGGTTCTGCAAGTGGTGCTGGATATAGCCCGAAGCGGTTTCTGCTGCCATGGTTGCCTCAAACGCCCTAAGGTCTCGAAAGTCTTTTATTCATCAGCAGGGGCGTAAACCAGCTGACCGAAAGGGTCAGCATGAAGACGCCGAATACTGCCAGCGGCGCCAGTGGCTTCACTCCTGCGAAGGTCAGTGCAAACAGCACTGCCGTCAAAATCAATTTGCCAGCCTCGCCTGCGTAGAACGACTTGACGATGGCTTGCGCCGCCCGGGCTCCGCTGAAGCGAAACGCCTTCCAGGCGAAATACACGTTGGGCAGCCAGGCGATTAAACCTCCGCAGAGGCCTGAATATCCGCTGACGTTGCCCTGCCATTGCCACAACACCAGGGTTGCCAGCAATAACACTCCAAATTGAGCCAGCAGTACCGGAAAGACCGGCCAACGATGGAAAGGCAGGCGGTTTGGCGTGCGGATTTCCATCAAAACTGCTCCTCGAAAGTCGACCCTCAAGTCAGCAACGACTTGGCATAATTTGTGCCGACAAAATGCGCGCAGAGTATAGGGGGGGATTAACCCCTATTCAACTATCGGGTAGTGATTTCCGACTGCGCGCTACAACAGGAATTGTTTCAGCGAATGTGAGCGAGGACGCCTTGCAACTCGTCGAGCGAGTTGTAGCGAATAACCAATTGGCCCTTGCCCTTGTTGCCATGGCGGATCTGTACCGAAGAGCCCAGGCGCTCTGCCAGACGCTGCTCCAGGCGGGCAATGTCCGGATCAGGTTTATCCGCTTGCACCGGATCAGGTTTGCCGCTTAGCCACTGACGCACCAGTGCCTCAGTTTGGCGCACGGTGAGCCCGCGTGCGACAACATGTCGCGCCCCTTCTTCCTGTCGGCTTTCGTCCAGACCGAGCAAAGCACGAGCATGGCCCATCTCCAGGTCGCCATGGGCAAGCATGGTCTTGATCGCCTCCGGCAGGGTGATGAGCCGCAGCAGGTTGGTCACAGTCACCCGCGACTTGCCCACGGCATCGGCCACCTGCTGCTGGGTCAGCTCGAACTCCTGCTGCAGGCGCTGCAGGGCGATGGCCTCCTCCAGTGGGTTGAGGTCTTCGCGCTGGATGTTCTCGATCAGCGCCATGGCGATAGCCGCTTCGTCGGGCACTTCGCGGACCATGGCCGGGATGGTATCCAGGCCAGCCTGCTGGGTGGCGCGCCAACGGCGCTCGCCGGCGATGATCTCGTAGCGGTTGTCGCTGATCGGGCGCACCACGATCGGTTGCATCACGCCCTGCTTGCGGATCGAGTGCGCCAGTTCTTCCAGGGCCTCGGGGTCCATGTCGCGGCGTGGCTGGTACTTGCCACGCTGGATCAGCTCGACCGGCAGGTGTTGCAGTTCCTTCTGGTCGACCTTCACGGCCTGCTCTTCGAGCGCGCTGACGGTCGGACCACTGAGCAGTGCATCCAACCCACGTCCGAGACCGCGTTTCTTGATGGCCATGCGGATTCCTTAAGTTGTCTGTGCAGTGCGAGATTGACGGCGTTGACGGCGTACCAGTTCCCCGGCCAGGGCCAGGTAGGACAGCGCGCCACGCGATTGCTTGTCGTAGGCCAGGGCCGGCATGCCGAAACTCGGCGCCTCGGCCAGGCGGATGTTGCGCGGGATAACGGTGTCGTAGAGCTGGTCGCCGAAGTGCTCCTTGAGCTGCTCCGACACATCGTTGTTCAGGCTCAGCCGCGGGTCGTACATGGTGCGCAGCAAGCCTTCGATCTTCAGCTCCGGGTTCAGCCGGGCGGCGATGCGCTTGATGTTATCCACAAGGTCGCTGAGACCTTCGAGCGCGTAGTACTCGCACTGCATGGGGATGATCACGCCGTCGGAGGCGACCAGCGCGTTCAGCGTCAGCATCGACAGCGAGGGCGGGCAGTCGATGAGGATGTAGTCGTAGTTGTCGCGGATCGGCGCCAGCGCATTGCGCAGGCGGCTCTCCTTCATCTGCATTTCCAGCAGCACCACTTCCGCGGCGGTCAGGTCGCGGTTGGCCGGCAGCAGCTGGAAACCGCCGTGTTCGGAATAGTGCATGGCCTGGGCCAAGTCGCATTCACCGATCAGCACGTCGTAGACCGAATGTTCGAGCTCGTGTTTATCCACACCACTGCCCATGGTGGCGTTGCCCTGTGGATCGAGGTCGATCAGCAGCACGCGACGCTTGGTCGCGGCCAGCGATGCGGCGAGATTGATGCAGGTGGTGGTCTTGCCGACACCACCCTTCTGGTTCGCGATTGCGAATACCTTAGCCATTGTTGCGTGTGTTCCCAGTCAAGCCTTGCGGCGCAGTATCAGCAGATGGCGCTGGCCCTGGCAACCCGGAACGGTCAGGGCCTGCTCGCTTTCCACTGTGAAGTCTGCGGGCAATGCTACCAGTTCATCGGCAGGATGCAGCCCCTTCATTGCAAGCCATTGCGTGTTGCTGTCGCCCAGGTGGCGGGTCCAGCCGGTGAAGTTCTCCATGCTGCTGAACGCCCGGGAGATGATGCCGCTGAACGGCTGCGGGGGTTGGAACTCTTCGACCCGGCTGTTGATAACTTGCAGGTTGTCGAGTTTCAGCTCCATCTTCACCTGGGTCAGGAAGCGGGTTTTCTTGCCGTTGCTGTCGAGCACCGTCACCTGCTTGTGCGGGTGCAGGATAGCCAGGGGAATGCCCGGCATGCCGCCGCCGCTGCCGACGTCCAGCCAACGCAGGGTGTCGGTGCCGATGAAAGACATGACGCTGAGGCTGTCGAGCAGGTGGCGCGAAACCATTTCGTCCGGGTCACGTACCGCCGTGAGGTTGTAGGCCTTGTTCCACTTGATCAACAGGGCCAGGTAGCCCAGCAGCATTTCATGCTGCTGGGAGGTTAGCTCGACACCGAGCTGGCGCGCACCTGTGGATAATTCTTCGGCGTGTTGCGGGGTGACCAGGACACTCAAGCGCTTTGCTCCAGTTCGCGGCCTGCGCCGCGTTTTTTCAGATGAATCAGCAACAGGGAGATCGCCGCCGGGGTCACACCGGGGATACGCGAGGCCTGGCCAAGGGTTTCAGGGCGGGTCTGGCCGAGCTTGCCCTGGATTTCCTTGGACAGCCCGGAGATCGAAGCGTAGTCGATATCCACAGGCAGGCGCGTGTCTTCGCTGGCGCGCAGGCGGGCGATCTCGTCCTGCTGGCGGTCGATGTAACCGGCGTACTTGGTCTTGATCTCGACCTGCTCGGCGACTTGCGGGTCGATATCGGCGCCGCCGGTGGCTTCGATCAGGCCGGCATAGTCGATTTCCGGCCGGGCCAGCAGGTTCAGCAGGTTGTACTCATGGGCCAGCGGGGTGCCGAACTTATCCACAACCGCTTGGCCTTCCGGCGTGCCGGGGCGTACCCAGGTCGACTTCAGGCGCTGCTCTTCACGCTCGATACCTTCGCGCTTGGCGCAGAACGCCGCCCAGCGGGCGTCGTCGACCAGGCCCAGTTCGCGGCCCTTTTCGGTCAGGCGCAGGTCGGCGTTGTCCTCGCGCAGGATCAGCCGATATTCGGCGCGCGAGGTGAACATGCGGTACGGCTCCTGGGTACCCAGGGTGATCAGGTCGTCGACCAACACGCCGATGTACGCCTCGTCGCGGCGTGGGCACCAGCTTTCACGGCCTTGGGCACGCAGTGCAGCGTTGGTCCCTGCCAACAGGCCTTGGGCGCCGGCTTCTTCGTAGCCGGTGGTGCCGTTGATCTGGCCGGCGAAGAACAGACCGCCGATGACCTTGGTCTCGAGGCTGTACTTCAGGTCGCGAGGGTCGAAGTAGTCGTACTCGATGGCGTAGCCAGGGCGCACGATGTGGGCGTTTTCCATGCCGCGGATCGAACGCACGATCTCCAGCTGCACATCGAACGGCAACGAAGTGGAGATACCGTTGGGGTACAGCTCATGGGTGGTCAGGCCTTCCGGCTCGATGAACACCTGGTGGCTTTCCTTGTCGGCGAAGCGGTGGATCTTGTCTTCGATCGACGGGCAGTAGCGCGGGCCAATGCCTTCGATCACCCCGGAGTACATCGGCGAACGGTCGAGGTTCGAGGCAATGATCTCGTGGGTGCGGGCATTGGTGTGGGTGATGTAGCAGCTCACCTGGCGCGGGTGCATCTGCGCATTGCCCATGAACGACATGACTGGGATCGGCGTGTCGCCGGGCTGCTCGGCCATCACCGAGAAGTCCACCGAGCGGCCATCGATGCGTGGCGGAGTCCCGGTCTTCAGGCGGCCGACACGCAGCGGCAGTTCACGCATGCGTTGGGCCAGGGCGTTGGCGGGCGGGTCGCCGGCGCGGCCACCGGAGTAGTTCTGCAAGCCGATGTGGATAAGTCCACCGAGGAAGGTGCCGCTGGTGAGCACCACGGAGTCGGCGAAGAAACGCAGGCCCATTTGCGTGACAACGCCCTTGACCTGGTCCTGCTCGACGATCAGGTCGTCGCAGGACTGCTGGAATATCCACAGGTTCGGCTGGTTCTCCAGGATCTCGCGCACCACCGCCTTGTAGATGGCGCGGTCTGCCTGGGCACGGGTAGCGCGTACGGCCGGGCCTTTGCGGTTGTTCAGGATGCGGAACTGGATACCGCTCTTGTCGGTAGCCAGCGCCATGGCGCCGCCGAGCGCATCGATCTCTTTGACCAGATGGCTCTTGCCAATGCCGCCAATGGCTGGGTTGCAGCTCATGTGCCCGAGGGTTTCCACGTTATGGGTCAGCAGCAGGGTTTTCACACCCATGCGTGCAGACGCAAGCGCAGCCTCGGTACCGGCATGGCCGCCGCCGATGACGATCACTTCAAAACGGGAAGGGAAATCCACCACGCACCTCGTGCCTGTTTCGCGAATAGAGAAGGTAAGCGGACAAGTATAGGGACTTCAGCCTCTTGAGTGAAACCGTCTGAGCAAATTTTGACCAATCTGTGGATGAATGGCAGATAACAGAAATCAAAGAGGAAAAATTTAAAAAAGCTTTATTTTTATGTTTATTCTTATGCACATGCTTTTCTGTGGATAAACCACTACAGGCTTTTATCTGTATGGCTTACAGCGAAATTAAACCCTGGGGTGAAGTACCCATGAGGGCTATGGATAACCGGTTTTAGCCTGTGGATTAAATGCTTGTTTACCCACAGGTGCAATTGTCCTCAACAAAAAAGCAGGGTTATCAACGGAGCTGATGGCGAGTTTTCCACAGACCTCCTGCCCACGCTTTCGCCCCTGTTGATGAAAATTTCTGCTTTTCGCTGGGCAAAAAAAAGCCGCTCCAACAGGAGCGGCTCGATGACAGTGTTTGCCTGCGGCTACTTGCCGATGCAGAAGCTGGAGAAGATCCGGCCCAGCAGGTCATCGGAGCTGAACGCCCCGGTGATTTCCCCCAGCGCTTGTTGAGCCTGACGCAGGTCTTCGGCCAGCAGCTCGCCGGCGCCCGCCAGTGTGAGTTGCGCATGCCCGTGCTCCAGGTGTGCGCTGGCCTGGCGTAGCGCATCCAGGTGGCGTCTACGCGCACTGAACCCGCTTTCTGCCGTCTGCTCGTAGCCCATGCAGGCTTTCAGGTGATCGCGCAGCAATTGCAGGCCCTGGTCATCGCCTTTGGCGCTGAGGGTAATGGTCACGTGGCCATCCTCGCTCTGCTCCAGGCCTACGGCCTCGCCACTGAGGTCGGCCTTGTTGCGAATCAGGGTGACCTTGCCTGGTTCCGGCCGCTGATCGAGGAACTCCGGCCACAGGGCGAAAGGGTCACCGGCTTCTGGGGCGGTGGAGTCCACGACCAGCAACACGCGGTCAGCTTCGCCAATGGCCTTGAGGGCACGTTCCACACCGATCTTTTCCACATGGTCGTCAGTGTCGCGCAGGCCTGCGGTATCGACGACGTGCAGCGGCATGCCATCGATGTGGATATGTTCGCGCAGGATGTCCCGGGTAGTACCCGCAATGTCCGTGACGATCGCCGCCTCGCGCCCCGCCAGCTGGTTCAGCAGGCTCGATTTGCCGGCGTTCGGCCTGCCGGCGATGACCACGGTCATGCCATCGCGTAACAAAGCCCCCTGCCCGGCTTCACGTTGCACTGTGGATAACGTTGCACGCACTGTATTGAGCATCGACAACACATGGCCATCCGCGAGGAAGTCGATTTCCTCCTCAGGGAAGTCGATTGCCGCTTCGACGTAGATACGCAGGGCAATCAGCGCTTCAGTAAGGCTGTGCACGCGTTTGGAAAACTCGCCTTGCAGCGAGCGCAAGGCATTGCGTGCCGCCTGGCTGGAGCTGGCTTCGATCAGGTCGGCGATCGCCTCGGCCTGGGCCAGGTCGAGCTTGTCGTTGAGAAATGCGCGTTCACTGAATTCGCCTGGCCGGGCCAACCGACAGCCGACTTGTACACAGCGTTGCAGCAGCATATCGAGGACGACCGGGCCGCCGTGTCCCTGCAGTTCCAGCACATCCTCGCCAGTGAACGAGTTCGGCCCAGGGAAGAACAGCGCGATGCCTTCATCCAGCACCAGCCCTTCTTCGTCGCGAAACGGGCCGTAATGCGCATGCCTGGGCTTGAGCGTGCGCCCGGTGATGAGCTGGCCAGCCTGGGCAGCCAGGGGCCCTGACAGCCTGACGATACCGACGCCACCGCGGCCCTGGGCCGTGGCGATGGCAGCGATGGTTTCACGCACAGTGTTCATGCTCGAAGCCTCTACGACGAATACGACAGATAGCAAAAACGCCCCACTGGGGGGCGTTTTTATTCACAGGCTAGCGTAGCAGCCTGTCACGCAGCAGCGTTGTTGGCCATTGCTGCCTCGATCTTGCGGGTGATGTACCACTGCTGTGCGATCGACAGGCAGTTGTTCACAACCCAGTACAGCACCAGACCAGCCGGGAACCACAGGAAGAAGAAGGTGAAGATGATCGGCATCATTTTCATCACCTTGGCCTGCATCGGATCCGGCGGCGTCGGGTTCAGGCGCTGCTGGATGAACATGGTCGCGCCCATGATGATCGGCAGGATGAAGAACGGATCCTTGATCGAAAGGTCGGTGATCCACAGCATCCACGGGGCCTGGCGCATCTCGACGCTTTCCAGCAGTACCCAGTACAGGGCCAGGAACACCGGCATCTGCACCAGGATCGGCAAGCAGCCGCCCAGCGGGTTGATCTTCTCTTTCTTGTACAGCTCCATCATCGCCTGGGACATCTTCTGGCGATCGTCACCGAAGCGTTCCTTGAGCTGCGCCAGTTTCGGCGATACGGCACGCATGCGCGCCATCGAGCGGTAGCTGGCAGCCGACAGCGGGAAGAACAGGCCCTTGATGAGCATGGTCAGGACGATGATCGACCAGCCCCAGTTGCCCAGCAGGCTGTGGATATGTTGCAGCAGCCAGAAGATCGGTTGCGCGATGAACCACAGGAAGCCGTAATCGACGGTCAGTTCCAGGCCTGGGGACAACTCCTTGAGCTTGGACTGGATCTTCGGACCGGCATACAGCACGGCGCTGGTTTCGGCCTTGGCGCCGGCAGCCACGTTCAGGGCTGGGCCGGTGTAGCCGATGATGTAGTTGCCCTGGCTGTCCTTGCGGGTTTGCACGGCATTGTTCTCGGCACCTTGTGGAATCCACGCGGTGACGAAGTAGTGCTGCAGCCAGGCGACCCAGCCGCCGGTTACATTTTCTTTCAAACTACCTTTGTCGATGTCCTTCATCGACACTTTCTTGTACGGCTCTGCACTTGTCCACAGGGCAGCGCCCAGGTAGGTGGCGGTGCCGGTCGCAGTGCTCGAGGACGGATCGGAGCTGGCGTCACGCTTGAGCTGCGCAAACATGTTGCCGGTCCAGGCCTGGCCGCTCTGGTTGTCGATCAGGTAGCTGACAGTCAGGTCGTACTCACCGCGCTTGATGGTGAAGCGCTTGATGTAGTTGACGCCGTTCTCGCTGAACTTCAGGTCGACCACCAGTTGCTCCTGGCCGTCGGCCAGCTGGTAGCTCTTCTGCTCGGCGGCATACAGCGGGCGACCGCCGGAGCGGGCATCCGGACCGTTGACGCCGGTCAGGCCGCTTTGTGCCAGGTAGGTGCGCTCGCTGCCGTTGTCGAACAACTGGAACGGAATGTCCGGGTGGTCCTGGCGACGCGGGTACTGAGGCAAGGTCAGCTGGACGATGTCACCACCGACCGGGTCGATAGCCAGGTCCAGGACATCGGTCTTGACCCTGATCAGGTCCTTGCTGACCGCGACCGGCGCCACAACGGCGGGGCTGGTTTCAGCATTCGCGCTCGGCACATCGGCGCTGGCGCCATTGTTGCCCGCTGGCACGGTGTCCGGCAGCGCCGGCGCAGTGGTGCTGGCAGCAGTGTTCTGAGTCGGCAGGGCTGCCTGACCGTAGTCCTGGTTCCACTTGAGGACCAGCACGTAGGACACGATTGCCAGGGCGACGATCAGGATCGTGCGTTTAATATCCATGGTTACTCGGCTATCGAAGAAGTTCGGGAGGAAGGAGCGGGTGGAACAGGGTCGTAACCGCCGTCGTTCCACGGATGACAACGCCCCAGGCGACGAACGGTCAGCCACCCACCACGCAAGAGGCCATGGGTTTCAATGGCTTCATAGGCATAGCAGGAGCAAGAAGGGTAGAAACGACAGTGACTGGCCATCAGAGGACTGATGGCGTAACGGTAAAACTGGATCGGAACGAGCGCCAGTTTACGCATTGTGACTGTCTACCCCCGCGGTGTCGGCAGTTACCGCTGGAGAGGGCCGACTACGGGCCAGGCGCTTCCAGAGTTTGCCAAAGTGTTGGTGCAATTCTGGGTTTTCTACCTCGCCCAACCCCTTGCGCGCGACGATCACGATGTCCAAGCCAGCGAGTGACTGCTGGTTCAGGCGAAAGGAATCGCGCATCAGGCGTTTCAGGCGATTGCGCTGAACGGCGAGCTTGACGCTCTTCTTGCCGATCACCAGGCCGAGGCGCGGATGATCGAGGCCGTTCTCGCGGGCAAGGATAAGCAGGTTTTTCCCTGGAACCTTGCCGGTTGGGGAGTCGAAGACCGCTTTGAAGTGCCGGGGTGTAAGCAGTCGCTTATCCCGACTGAAGTCCTGACTCACCACCTGTGCCGGAAAATCAAATGGCCAGACGCTTACGGCCTTTGGCGCGACGACGCGACAGAACAGCGCGGCCGTTCTTGGTGGCCATACGGGCACGGAAACCGTGGGTGCGCGCGCGCTTGATGGTGCTTGGTTGGAAAGTACGTTTCATGGCGTGTTACCTGGGTTGTCGACAACGGGCCGGGATGGCCCCCTTTTTAAGAGACCGGCGATTCTAGAGAAAGCAAGCTCGTAGGTCAATTTCCAACCAACGGATCCTTTCTATATCTGTTGGTGGGTACTGGCACGTTGGCGACCCGGGATCCGGTGAGGCAGACTCACAGCGCTCCAGAAATTAAAAAAAAGAAAGTCATATAGAAAGCTTTTTTGAAGATCTTATAGCTTTTAGGTGGATAACCTTCTGTGGATAAGCATCTAAAGGCCAGTAAATTCGCTATGTACAGAGAGTCATAAAGCTGTCGGAAACAGGTGCTGCGGCTGTGTTGGGCATGGGCAAAAGCTGTGGAATAAAGCGGCGTTTATCCACAGATGTTTTATCCACAGACCTGAGCCCGGGGTTGTGCATAGCCCTCAATGGTTGTTATCCACAGGGCTTATTCACAAGGCATTGATGGCGTTTATGCCGCTAAATGACTGATTTACCGCGACTCATCTTGCCCACACATGTGGATAAGTGTGCCCGCCCTCGGTACAATGGCGGATTGTTTTTGCCTCATCCGGCTTTCAACTCAGGGGATATCCGTGTCAGTGGAACTTTGGCAGCAGTGCGTGGAGCTTCTGCGCGATGAACTGCCTGCCCAGCAATTCAACACCTGGATCCGTCCGCTACAGGTCGAAGCCGAAGGCGACGAGTTGCGCGTCTATGCGCCCAACCGCTTCGTTCTTGATTGGGTCAATGAAAAGTACCTGGGGCGGCTGCTCGAGCTGCTGGGTGAGCGAGGCAACGGCCTGGCCCCTGCGTTGTCTCTTCTTATTGGCAGCCGGCGTAGCTCTGCACCGCGTGCCGCACCCAATGCGCCAGTGAGTGCTGCCATGGCCGCTTCGCTGGCGCAGACGCAGAAGGCTGCACAAGTGGTTTCGCCAAGCGAGCCGGTGGCCAGTGCCCCCGCTGCAATGGCGACTGAGCAGCTCGTTGAAATGGCCGAACCGTCTACCCTGGACAGTTTCGAAGCCATGGGTGAGGCCGCGCCTGCCGCCAAGGGGCGTACCGAGCAACGTACCGTCCAGGTTGAAGGTGCGCTGAAGCACACCAGTTACCTGAACCGTACCTTTACCTTCGAAACCTTTGTCGAAGGTAAGTCCAACCAGTTGGCGCGCGCTGCTGCCTGGCAGGTCGCCGACAACCCCAAGCACGGTTACAACCCGCTCTTCCTTTATGGCGGCGTGGGCTTGGGTAAGACGCACCTCATGCATGCCGTGGGCAACCATCTGCTGAAGAAGAACCCGAATGCCAAGGTGGTCTACCTGCATTCCGAGCGTTTCGTCGCGGACATGGTCAAGGCGCTGCAGCTCAACGCTATCAATGAATTCAAGCGTTTCTACCGCTCTGTCGACGCGCTGCTGATCGACGATATCCAGTTCTTCGCCCGCAAAGAGCGCTCCCAGGAAGAGTTTTTCCACACCTTCAACGCCCTGCTCGAGGGCGGCCAACAGGTGATCCTCACCAGTGACCGCTACCCGAAGGAAATCGAAGGCCTGGAAGAACGCCTGAAGTCGCGCTTCGGTTGGGGCCTGACGGTGGCCGTGGAGCCGCCCGAGCTGGAAACCCGCGTGGCTATCTTGATGAAGAAGGCCGACCAGGCCAAGGTCGAGCTTCCACACGACGCTGCGTTCTTCATCGCCCAGCGCATTCGTTCGAACGTTCGTGAACTCGAAGGTGCCTTGAAGCGGGTGATCGCACACTCGCACTTCATGGGCCGCGATATCACCATCGAGCTGATTCGCGAGTCGCTCAAGGACCTGCTGGCCCTGCAAGACAAACTGGTGAGTGTGGATAACATCCAGCGCACCGTGGCCGAGTACTACAAGATCAAGATCGCCGACCTGCTGTCCAAGCGTCGCTCGCGTTCCGTCGCGCGCCCGCGCCAGGTGGCCATGGCCTTGTCCAAGGAGCTGACCAACCACAGCTTGCCGGAAATCGGCGACATGTTTGGCGAATAGGGGTGGAGCTGGTGCTGTTGCCATTGGCCAACCGCTTCCTGGCGCTGTATCCGGACGTACGCATGGAGATCAGCGGCGATGATG
>NZ_JBNNVR010000114.1:0-14476 GCF_050280645.1 Pseudomonas sp. NPDC089554 | reverse complement strand
GAGCTCACGACGCCATATTGTGGTGGTGAAGACGAATCAGCCGAAGATTCGTAGCCTCACTGAATCCAAGACCAGTGGCGTACCTGTGGGAGCGGGCTTGTCCCGCGATAGGGCCAGCAGAAGCTACCTCAATACCCCCGCTGGAAATCCACTTCCCCACGCAACCCCTGCCCCGCCTGGTAGGCCCGCAGGTTCTCGATGAACAGCCCCACCATGGCCGCTGGCGAGGTCGGCGCCGAGCTGTGCCCGGTCAGCAGCAGCCCCCAGGCCGTCCAGAACGGGTGACGCTGGGGCAGCGGCTCCTGGCGACAGACGTCGATCACCGCCGCCGCCAGATGGCCCTGCTTCAGAGCCTCCACCAGGTCGGCATCGACCACTGCCACGCCGCGCCCGGCATTGATGAACTGGGCGCTGGGCTTGAAGCGCGCAAACAGCGCCGCGTCGTACAGGTCATGGGTGGCCGGCGTATCGGGCAGCAGGTTGAGCACGTAGTCGGCCTGGGCCACCAGGCGCGGCAGGTCCTCAAGCGCGGCCACCTCGACGAACGGCACCTGCTGGCGGGCCGTGCTGGCAATGCCACGCAAGGTCACGCCGAACGGCGCCAGGAACGCGGCCACCTGCTGGCCGATATCGCCCGCGCCGACGATCAGCACCTCACGCCCCGCAAGGCCCTGCCCAGGGCGACCATCCCAGCGCCGCTCCACCTGGCTGACCAGGCGGCTGAGCACCTCGCGCTCGTGAATCAGCATGTAGGTCAGCATGTACTCGGCCATCACTTGGCCGAAGATGCCCACCGCGCGGGTCAGGCGATAGTCGCGGGGCAAGCCTGCAGCCAGCAGCGGGGTGATACCCGCCCAGGTCGACTGCACCCAGCTCGGCGTGTGGCTCTGGCGCAGCAGGCTGGCCAGCAGGTCTGGCTGGCCCAGCCACACCGGGCAGTGCGGCGCATGCCGCGCCAGTTCGGCGGAGTCGCCACTGGTCAGGACCTCCAGGTCCGGTGCCGCCTCGCCCAGCAGGCGAGCGTAGTTGGCATGATCCTGTTCAGCGATCAGAACGCGCATTTCAAGACAACCTTAAAAACAACGAAGGCGGCCGCACGGGCGGTCGCCTTGGAAAATGGTAGTGCCACAGCGGCCTGGGTCAGGCCGGGTCGTTACGCCGCAACAGCTCTTCGGGCAGGTGCTCGATGTACTCGTCGTCTGGCGGCGGCATTTGCAGGTGGTAACCCTGGTTGTCGAGGTTCTCCAACACCTTGGCGATGTCCTCGCGCGCCAGCTTGCGCTCGGGGCTCAGCACCAGGTCGAAGGCATGCACCGGTGTGCCGAAGAACGGCAGCAGGCCCTCGGGCACGCGCTCCAGGCCCTCGGCCTTGAGCACATAGAGGTACATCTCGTTCTTGCGAGGGCTCTTGTAGATCGAACAGATACGCTTCATCAGGATTCTCCGGCGCCTGCCAGGCTGTCGAGCAGGGCCTGGCCCATGCGCTCGCGGCGCCAGCCGCGCAGCGAATCGGGCAGTTGATAGGGGCCGTTGGGGAAGCCGCTCTTGAGCAGGGCTTCAAGGGTTTTCTTGCGCAGCATCAGCTCCGGGGCGATCTGCAGACGTTCGCCTTCGGCCTGGCCGACAGCACGCAGTTGCTTGAGGATGCCCGCCGCCTCGATCGGTAGCGGTTCGGGCAGCGGCTGCGGCCACTGCTCGGGCGGCAGGGCTGCCGCGCGTTGCATCAGCTCGATAAGGTACTCGCCGTCCTGGCGAATGGTGCGCGGGTGCATGTCCTCGATCTTGGCCAGCGCCGAGAGCGTACTCGGCTGCCCCTTGGCCATCGGCCACAGGGCGTGCTCCTTGAGAATGCGGTTGCGCGGCACGTCACGGCCACGGGCCTCGCGCTCGCGCCAGGCGCACAGCTCGCGCAACACCGCCAACTGTTGCGGTTGCAGCTTCCAGGCCAGCTTGACGTCGCGGTACAGGCTTTCGGGCTCGACTTCGCGGCGCAGTTGCGCCACCAGTTCGGCGCCATCGTCCAGCACCCAGGCGTACTTGTCGTCCGACAGCCGCGGGCGCAGAGCGTCGAACAGCTCGGCCAGGTGCACGGCATCTTCGGCGGCGTAGCTGACCTGGGTGTCGGACAACGGGCGTTGCAGCCAGTCGGAACGGGTTTCGCCCTTGGGCAACTCGAGGCCCAGTACGTCCTGCACCAGGCGCGAATAGCCCATCGAGAAGCCGATGTTCAGGTAGCCGGCGGCCAGCTGCGTGTCGAACAGCGGCTGCGGCAGCTTGCCGGTCAGACGCAGCAGCACTTCCAGGTCTTCACTGCACGCGTGCAGCACCTTGACCACGCCGCTGTCTTCGAGCAGTTCGGCCAAGGGCTGCCAGTCGCGGATCAGCAGCGGGTCGATCAGGTAGGCATGCTGGCCATCGCCGATCTGCACCAGGCCTGCTTTGGGGTAGAAGGTATCGACCCGCATGAATTCGGTATCGAGGGCCACGAAGGGCAGTTCGCGCCAGCGTCGGCAGTGTTCGACCAGGCTCTGGTCGTCACGGATCCAGTGTATTTCGATGGCCACGAGGCTCTCCCACAAACATTGGCGCGCAGTATATACGGCGTGGGCGCCGGGGGTGAAACCCGGGCCGTGCGTGCTGGATCAATGGTGCCCCGCTCAACGCTTGGCGGCCAGCCAGGGACGACACCCAGCGAACAGATCCAGCGACTGCTGGTAGACCCCGGTGCGCACCTGCAACAGCCCAAGCATCGAGTGGAACAGGTTGTCCTGGCTCAACGGCGCATCGCGCAGCTTGCCCAGGCAGGCGCTGTCGACGGCGAAATCCTTCTGGTAGTTGTCGGAGAACCACAGCAGCAAGGGCACGTGTTTCTGCTGGTCTGGGGCGATGGCGTAGGGCGTGCCATGCAGGAACAGGTTGTACTCGCCCAGCGACTCGCCGTGATCGGACAGGTAGATCATTGCCGTGTCGACCTTGTCCTGCTTGCTGCGCAGGGTGTCGATCAACGACGACAGCACGCTGTCGGTGTAGGCCAGGGTGTTGTCGTAGCCATTGCTGATCTCGTCGCGGCTGCATTGGTCCAGGGCGTTGCTGCGGCATACCGGCTGGAACGGCTCCTGGCCTTGCGGGTAGCGCTTGAAGTATTCCGGGCCGTGGCTGCCCATCTGGTGCAGCACCAGCACGGTGTCCTGGTCGAGGTTATCGAGCAGCTCGCCAAGGCCCTGCAAGAGGATCTGGTCGTGGCACTCACCACTGGCGCAGAGGGTTGGGTCCTTGAGGTTACTCACGTCGATGAACTGCACCCGGTCGCAGGTGCCCTTGCAGCCAGACTGGTTGTCGCGCCACTGCACGGCAAGGCCGGCGCGCTGGAGGATATCCAGCAGGCCTTCGCGGTTCTTGGCCACCCGGGCGTCGTAATCCTTGCGCGGCATGCCGGAAAACATGCAAGGCACCGACACGGCGGTTTCGGTGCCGCACGAGCGCACATCGGTGAAGCCCAGCAGGCCCTCTTGCCTGGCCAACTTGGGCGTGGTGTCGCGGGCATAGCCCAGCACACCGAAGTGGTCGGCCCGCGCACTCTCGCCCACCACCAACACCGTCAGCGACTTGCGAGTGTGCTGCTGCCAGGCCGCATCGCGCCGGGCATCCTCGCCATAGCTTTGGAATGGCTGGGCAGCGCTGCCCAGGCGTTCGCTGGCGTAGGCGAACGAGGCACCGACGATGTTGCTCGGTGTCAGCATCAGGCGAATCTCATGATGGTTGCGCAGCAAGGATGCCAAGCCCTGGTAGTTGGCCAACCCCACCGAGCCCACCGCCACCACGCAGGCCCCACTCACCACCAGTTTGCCCAGCAGTTCCCGGTGCCAGGTGCGGTAGACGATCGGCGCCTTGATCACCAGCAGCGAGGGCAATACGCCAAGCCCCAATATATAAAGTGCAAACTTCAGCGAGAGCAGGTCGCGCACTTCGGCGGGGTTGGTTTCGGCGATATTGCGAAACATACCGCCGTCGATAAGTACGCCATATTGGTTCATGAAGTAAGCAACCCCGGCGCCACTCATGAACAGCACGATCAATATCGGTTTGAGTACGTAGCGAAACGCCAATAACGTCAGCACCAGGTTGAAGGCAAAGAACATCATCACGGCGAACGCCAGCATCAACCAGAGCCCCACCACGCCGGGCGGCACGACACTTTGCAAGTGCTGCCAGAGGTAGGCGTTGAAGCCGATCAGCAGGTACAGGCTGGCCAGCAGCGTGACCCATTCGGCCCGCAGTTTCTTGAAGTTGAGCATGATGATCGCATCACCGTTCGAGGGTCGGCCCAGGTGCCGCAGGCACGTGGGGAAGTAGGCCGAATTGTGGGAAGCGTACCATCAATATTTTGTGAAAAAGACTCCAACAATCGGTTGGTTGGCGCCTTTGGCTATTAATTAACTTTCATTCAGCCGTTATTCAGCCAGGCAAGTGAAGTTTGGCGTACGGCTCGCGGTCGATATCCAACACTTCCACGCACAGTTGAATATCCAGCCCAGCCTGGGCGGGGATCGCCTCGCGCAGCACCTCCAGCAGGCTTTGCGACAGCTGTTTCTTCACCTGGGGCGTGCGCCCGCTGAGAATCGCCAGGCGCACATGGGCGAAGGCACGCTCGCCAGGGGCAGTGCCAACGCGATACTGGGCAAAGGCCTGGGCGCGGCTCTTGATGTCCAGTTCCTCGGCGAACTGGCCGCTGGCGAACAGGGTGCTGTTCAGGCGCAGCAGCAGCGTATCGACCTTCAGCTCGCGCAGGTTGTCGCTGTATTCCAGGTTCAGGTGGGGCATGGCACTCGGGTCCGGGTGGTGGGCAGGAAGCGACAGCCTACGCTCACACCCAGCCTCGCGCAAAGCGGCTATCCTCAAAGATCAGCACCTTTCGCCAACCCCAGAACAGAGGTGAAGAAATGCCCGTTCCGCATGACTTACTAGCCGACCTGCACATCACTGCCGACAACTTCCAGGCCCTGATCGACAAGGACCAGGCGCTGCACCAGCTGCACAAGGACTACAACGCCAAGGACAAAGAGGTGGTAGCCGCCGAAGGCAATGGCACCGCCGACGATGCGGTCAACCGGCTGCGCAAGGAGCGCCTGCTGATCAAGGACAAGATCGAGCGGATCATCCATCCGCCCAAGCTTTGAAGCCAAACCTGTAGGAGCGGGCTTGCCCGCGAACACCGGCGAAGCCGGTGCCATGCCCTGCGGTGTCTGATTCGCGGGCAAGCCCGCTCCTACAATTGCGGCAGCCGCTGTTAAGAGGCCGCAGCCTTGAGCCCCGCCTCCAGGTCATCGATCAGGTCACGATAATCCTCGATCCCGATCGACAGGCGCAGCAGGGTCTCGCCAATCCCCATCACCCCTTTCTGCTCCGGGCTCAGGGAGTTGTGCGACATGCTCCAGGAGTGGTTGATCATGCTCTCCACCCCGCCCAACGAATCGGCCAGCACGAAGATCGACAACGCCTCCACCAAGCGGTTGACCGCCGCCCGATCCCCCTTGATACGCATCGCCACCACCGCGCCGCCGGTACGCATCTGGCGCTTGCACAGCGCGTGTTGCGGATGGCTCTCAAGCCCTGGGTAGAACACTTGCTCCACCAGCGGGTGGCGCTCCAGGTGCTGCGCCACGCGCAGGGCGTTAGCGCTCTGGCGCTCCATGCGCACGTCCAGGGTCTTCAAGCCGCGCAGCGCCAGATAGCAGTCGAACGGCCCCTGGATCGCCCCTACCGCCATGCTGATCTTGCGCAGGCGCGCCAGCAGTTCTGCATTGCCCGCCACCACCACGCCGCCGGTGAGGTCGGAGTGGCCGCCGATGTACTTGCTCGCCGAATGCATCACCAGGTCCACGCCCAGGGTGATCGGCTGCTGGTTCCACGGCGAGCAGAAAGTGTTGTCGATGCAGGTGAGGATGCCGCGTTCGCGCGCCAGGTCGCACAGCGCCTTGATGTCCACCAGGTGCAGCAACGGGTTGGTCGGCGACTCGAGCCAGATCATCCGGGTATCGGGGCGGATGGCCGCGGCGACAGCATCCAGGTCGTTGAGGTCGACATAGGTGGTGGTCAGCCCCGAGGTCACCGAGCGGTAGTCTTCCATCAGGCGGAAGGTGCCGCCGTAGACGCCGTTCATCACCACCACATGGGCGTCCTTGGGCAGCAGCTCGAGCAACGTGGCGGTGGCGCTCACGCCCGACGCGCAGGCGACCGCGCCCACACCCTCTTCGAGTGCCGCCACGCAGGTTTCATAAGCATGCCGGGTGGGGTTGCTGACGCGGCTGTAGGCGTATTCGGGGTTGTCGTCCAGGCCACGCTTGATGAAAGAGCTGGAGGTGACAATGGCCGGGAAGATGGCGTTGTCGGCAACACTGGACTGCTCGCCAGCGTGGATGGTGCGGGTGGCGAAATTGCGCGGTTTGTCGGACATGGTCGGGTCCAATGACTAAAGAGTGGCAGAAAGAAAGGCGCCACTATCGCATATCCTTCGCCTGCGGCAATGGCCATGGAAAAGCATTCCCCTCCTGGGCTACTCTCGAGAAACTTTTTCTCCAGACAAGCGCCTTTCGCCATGGACAGTTTCGACCAGCACATCCTCACCCTGCTCCAGCGTGATGCCTCGATTTCCCTGAAGGACCTCGCCGAGGCGGTCAGCCTTTCCACCACGCCGTGCTGGAAACGGGTCAAGCGCCTTGAAGAGGACGGCTACATTCGCGGCCGCGTCGCCCTGCTCGACCCCGAGCGCCTGGGGCTGGGCCTGAGCGTGTTCGTCCAGCTCAAGACCCAGCGCCACGACAGTGCCTGGCTCGAGCACTTCGCCAGAACCGTGACCGACTTCGAGGAAGTGATGGAGTTCTACCGGATGTCTGGCGACTGGGACTACATGCTGCGGGTGGTGGTCAGCGACATCGCCGCCTACGACCGCTTCTACAAGAAGCTGATCACCAGCACCGAAGGTTTGTCGAACATCACCTCCAGCTTCGCCATGGAGCAAATCAAATACACCACGGCGTTTCCCGTGCGGCGCTAGCCACACGCCTGCGGAAAACCTTCTAACTCCCGCTTGCCGCCCACCCTCAATACCTTGGCGTTGCCCCTACAGGCATTTTCCACACCCCAAGGAGGTCACATGACCGACACACCCGAATCGTCCGGGTGGGCTGATGGCATTTCATTCCTCGCCCAGCTCTATCTGCTCAAGGACGAACAACCCTTCTCGTTGAAACTAGGCCGTGAAATTACCGCGCCTTATGAAGAGTCGAAGGTACTGCTCCCCACCGTGTTGATGACCGCAGTGAACGGTGCAGCCGACCTATTGCTATTCAGGTTCAGCGGCCGATCGACCAATCGTTTGCACTACAAGCTCTCCTGCTACGGCCGAAATGCTTATCTGAACCTGCTCAACGACGGTAGCGTGCAAAGCACTGGCAGAGAGGGTTCCGCCCTGATGCTCGAGCCCCTGGAGTGGGGTAAGGACTCGCTGCGCTTCAAGATGCAAGACAGCACGGGGCGCTTGATCCGGTCGATGCCGATCCCTCCCATACGCCGAAACCGAGGCCGGGATATCGACTTGATTGGAGATCAACTGAGTGTCGCCACCGGCGATGTCGCACAGTTCCTGCTCAAACGCTGCTGACGATCCAGGGCCGATATTTCGGCGCCCACCCTACATACCGCAGAGGTTTGCATGGAAAACATACAAGGCACCGCCAATTGGATCGGACGCCATTCGTTCATTGGCAAGATCTACGCACTGGTCGACGGCGAGCGCTTGCTCGTATCCCCCACTTACACCAAAGACGGGCTCACACTCGCGAATATCACCGAGGTCGGCGGTTGGTTGCAGGTGGGCGGAGGGGAGGACGCGCTGTCGTTCATCTTCCGCTTCCAAGATAAAACCCAAGATCATTACCACTTCAAGCTTTCGATGCTGGACAAGCGCACCAAGGCAGTCGACATCAGCCGCAACAGCTACCTGGGCTATTACGAGGGCCTCGGCAATCGTCCCGACATGAAGTTCGAGCCCTTGGAATGGGGCGAAAACACCTTGAGGTGCAGGTGGCGTGACAGCGAAGGGCGTGAGGTAAAGGCACATTCCGACGTACTTCACTCAACGACCAATGCTCGCAACCTGGTGGCGGGAGAAGGCATCGAACAGCAATACTTGATCGAACGCATCCGCTGAAGCAACGACGCTGCGCCCCCTCAGGCGCAGCGTCACGGTGCGCAGCGATCAGCCTCCGGCATATAGTGATAGACCAAACCTATCAACCGGTCGGACAAAGCAATTTGACGCCGCTGCCCGCAAGTTATAGCGTGAAACATAGTCCCTACGGCATCTTTGCCGCACAAGCCACTCTCCTTCGAGCGCGAACGTGGAACCCAGCAACCCGGCCCTGATCGACGGCTTCAACCGAAGAATCGACTACCTGCGCATGTCGGTCACCGACCGCTGCGACTTCCGCTGCGTCTACTGCATGGCCGAAGAGATGCAGTTCCTGCCGCGCCAACAGATCCTCAGCCTCGAAGAGCTGTACCAGGTCGCGGAACGCTTCGTCGCCATGGGCACCCGCAAAATTCGTCTCACCGGCGGCGAACCCCTGGTGCGCCAGGGCATCGTCGAGCTGTGCGGGCGCATAGCCGCCCTGCCCGGCCTGCGCGAGCTGTGCCTTACCAGCAATGGCTCGCAGCTCGGGCGCCTGGCCCAGCCGCTGTTCGATGCTGGCGTAACACGCCTGAATATCAGCCTCGACAGCCTCGACCCCGCACGTTTCAAGGCCCTGACCCGCACCGGCGAGCTGGCCCAGGTCATCGAAGGCATCGACGCTGCCCGCCGAGCCGGCTTCAAGCGCACCAAGCTCAACTGCGTGGTACTCAAGGGCCGCAATGACGATGAGCTGGTCGACCTGGTGCGTTTTGCCGTCGACCGCGAGCTGGACATCTCCTTCATCGAAGAAATGCCTCTGGGCGTCATCAGCGAGCACGAGCGTGGCGAGTCGTTCTACTCCAGCGACCAGGTGCGCGAACGCCTGGCCGAGCACTTCACCCTGGTCGAGTCCGCCGAGTCATCCCAGGGCCCGGCGCGCTACTGGCGCCTGGCCGAGTCGCCGAACAGCCGGGTCGGCTTCATCTCGCCGCACAGCCACAACTTCTGCGCCACCTGCAACCGCGTGCGCCTTACCGTGGAAGGCCGCCTGCTGCTGTGCCTGGGCAACGAACATTCGATGGACTTGAAACAGGTACTGCGCGCCCACCCCGGTGACAGCGCCCGCCTGGAAAGCGCCATTCGCGAGGCCATGCACCTCAAGCCCTACCGCCACCACTTCGAAGTGGGCGGTGAGGTGCAGATCCTACGCTTCATGAACATGACCGGCGGCTGAGCCGCCGCTCATCAACGTCTCATTCAACTCCTAGCCTCGGCTTTCACACGCCGCCACCGCCTTCAGGTGCGCAACGAAATTGCAGGGGCGGTGCCGTGCATCGAGCTGCTCCGCCAGAATCCCCTCCCAAGCCGTGCGGCAGGCACCGGTCGAGCCCGGCACGCAGCACACCAGAGTGCCGTTGGACAGCCCGGCCAGCGCCCGGCTCTGCAAGGTCGAGGTGCCGACATCGAGGATCGACAGGGCACGGAACAGCTCGCCGAACCCATCGACACGCCTGTCCAGCAGGCAACCCACGGCCTCTGGCGTGCTATCGCGCCCGGTGAAGCCGGTGCCACCGGTGACCAGCACCACTTGCACCTGGTCGTCGGCGATCCAGGTCGCGACCTGGGCGCGGATGCGGTACAGGTCGTCCTTGAGCAGCACCCGCGCCACCAGGTTATGGCCCGCCTCCACCGCGCGGCTGGCCAGCAGCTGGCCAGAGGTGTCGGTGTCGAAGGTGCGGGTATCGCTGACGGTCAGCACGGCGATGTTCAGCGGCACGAAGACCGCGTCGGGTTTGACGCTCACGGGAAGCTCTCCGAAAGAGGTTTGCCGCCCACGCTAGAGGCTAGGCCCAGGCAGCGTCCAATCGATATGGCATACCCCCTCATCGACGCCCTCTATCGCTTGCATCATATGGCCATCAATTAATGATGGCCTGCCCCGGCACTCTTGGTTAAGGTCGTCATATCTTCACCCCCAGGCCACCTCATGGACATCAAGCAGCTCAAGTTCCTTCTCGCCCTCGACCAGACCCGCCACTTCGGCCAGGCTGCCGCGCTGTGCCACGTCACCCAGCCGACCTTGTCGATGCGCCTGCGTAACCTCGAGGACGAACTGGACCTGGTGCTGGTCAAGCGTGGCCAACGTTTCGAAGGCTTCACCGAGGCCGGCGAGCGCATCCTGGCCTGGGCCCGCACCCTGCTCGCCGCCCACGACGGCCTGCAGGCCGAGGCCGCCAGCTGCCGTGGCCAGGTGGTCGGCAGCCTGCGCCTGGGCACGGTGCCGCTGGCCAGCTTCAACCCCATGCAGTTGCTGCTGCCACTGCGTGAGAAATACCCGGAGCTGCAGTTCCAGCTCAGCGCATTGAGTTCCGAGCAGGTGATCGATGGCCTGAGCCGCAACCAGCTGGACATGGGCATCTGCTACCTGGACCAGGTAAGCACCAACTACTTCGAAGTGATCGAACTGGGCACCACCACCATGGGCCTGCTGCACGATACCCGTCACTTCAGCTTCGAAGGTTCGCAGCTGCGCTGGGAAGACCTCGACCAGTTGCCGCTGGGGCAACTGAGCAAGGGCATGCACTACCGCCAGTCGCTGGACCTAAGCTTTCGCAGCCGGGGCCTGGAGCCCTTGGCGGTGATGGAAAGCGACTCGACCTTCCACTTGATCCAGGCGCTCAACGCCGGCGTCTGCTGCGCGGTGATGCCGCTGAACTGTGGCCTGGAAAACCTCAGCGAGCACCTGCGCATCATCCCGGTGCTCGATGCCAGCATCCACAGTCCGCTGGGCCTGTTGCTACGCCGCAGCGAACCACGCTCGGCAATTGCCGAGCAGTGCTTTGCCGAGGCGAAGGTGTTGTTCGGCATGAAATAAGTCGAGCGACATTCGTCGCCCAGCTCGCTCCGACAGCACTTTCAGAGACTTCACGCACGCTCAGCAGGAACACACATTTACCCTTCGGCATATAGCCTTTCTCACAGAAACGCGGCCAGTAACGGCCGCTCCCCAAGGAAGGCTGTCGTCTCATAATCATTGAAAAAGGACTTCTTATGGCAGCCACTGCCGCAGAACCATTTGTTTTGAGCTTTGAGGTAATCACTACCTACGGCGGCTACTTCGTTGCGATCATACTTTTGCTCTGGTTCCTGTACTTCATCTACAACCGTGCAGGGTCTCTATTTTTTCTTCGCGACTTAATATGGCGAAGTTTTGGTGGCAAGCAGAATTTCGACAACCCGACACTGGAGCAAATACGGCGAGAATTGCGTGAGCTTGAACACTTTCGCTATGAGTTCAACATTCCCGCCAATTCGCTGAGCGATGCCGAACACGCGCACCTGTGGATCACTACACATGGTTTCCGACCTGCCGACATAGGCCGTTCGCGCAACTACATTGACTGGAGTGACTTCACCACGCTCAAATTCAAGCACCGTCGTTTCGACCGAAAAAAGTTTGCGGCGCTGTACACGATTCTCTGCATCTGCTTCGTAGGGGTAATGATAACGCCACCTTTCACAGATACTGATTACCTGATGGTATCGCTGAAAGACGCACCGGAGGCGCCATCGTTCTTCGTTTCCAAGAACGATATAAAGTTCGACTACTTCTCTCCTGACGACTTCCTCACAGTGGAAAAGTGCCGTTCTTCGCAAACATTGAAACCCTTCATACGAGAGGGGTTACCCGAAGAGAAGCTGGACATCATCTGCTCACTTTTCATTGATTCAAACTATGCAGTGTATGTCGAAAATGGCTTACGTGAGCAGAGAGGCTTCATTATCGGTCTACTCCTGATGTGCTTTGCAGCCATGATCCTGATCGTGCGAAAGCTTTCGCGTATGGATCGAGCCCGCGAGCTTCACCTTCACTTGCAGCAAACTCAACCTTGAAAGGGCTGCGTAGCAGCCCTTGGAACACCCCGCCCTACTTACCAGGCACCGGCAACGCCGCATCACTGTTCCACCCACTCACCGGTCGGCTGAACAGGTTCTCGGTAGTGAAATGCGCCATGCGCCACTGCCCCTCCTCCAAGGCGAACGCCACGCGCAATTGCGCGGCGTTCAGGTGCGAGGCGCCGCTGGCGAAGGTGCTGGTCTGCAACATCACCCACTGCCCCTCCCCCCGCTCGCCCTCCACCTGAATGACTTCGCTGGTAAGAAAGTGCACGTTCAAGGCAAAGTGCGCCGGGGGCTTCATGTAGGTAGCGAACATGTCGCGAATCGCTTCACGCCCTCGGTAGCCACCGAAGCTGTTGGCGTACTTCGCACCCTTGCCTTCCCACACCGCCTCGCGGGTGAACAGCCCGGCCAGCTCGTCCAGTGGCGTGTCGGCATCGAGGCGGTCGCACAAGGCCATGTAGCGGTTGATGCACACGCGAATCGCCTGCTGGCTTTCGAACGCCTGCAAGCGGGCCTGCAACTGGGCTAGCTCGCTCATACCTCACCCCGCTGCACGTTCAGCAACAGGCGCTCGGCAATGGCCAACAGCTTCTCGTCGGCGCCCTTGGCCGCCACCAGTTGCAAGCCCACCGGCAGGCCAGCCTCGCTGCCCAAGGGAATGCTCAAGGCCGGGTGGCCGGACAGGTTGAACGGCCGCACCAGCGAGGTCATGCCCAGCACCGCGCGGGTGTCGGCAGCGTCTTCCAGGCGCAGGGGGAAGTCCGGCAGGGTCGGCAGGGCCAGCACGTCGAAGCTCGCCAGGGCCTGGTCGACCTCGGCGGTGAAACGCTCGCGCACAAGCTCTGCCTCGGCCAGGGCGGCATCGCTGGTCTGCCCGGCAGCAGCCAGGCGGCCAGCGATGTCAGCACCCACCTTGCCGGTTTCCAGCAAGTGGCCACACGCTGCGAAAGTCTCGCGGTTGATCACCGCCATACCCGCATCGTAAGCCGCACCAAAGTGCTGTAGTTCAACGTTGCCCAGCGCCAGCCCGCTGGCCGCCAGGGTCGCGTGCAGCACTTTCTGGATGGCCGCCTCGGCAGTCACCCGCAGCACGCCGATACGTACGCTGCCCGGCACCTGCGCTGGCACGAAGGTGGGGTCGATCATGCTCATGGCCCGCACCAGCATCGGCAGGCTGGCGGCGAACGGACCGACGCAGTCGAGGCTGGTGTGGGTCGGCATCACGCCGACGCGACTTACCCGACCAAAGGTCGGCTTGAAGCCAAACACGCCGCAGCAGGCCGCCGGTACCCGCACCGAGCCGCCGGTATCGGTGCCCAGGCTGAAGTCGGCCAGGCCCATGGCCACTGCCGCCGCCGAGCCACTGGACGAGCCACCCGGAATGCGCCCTGGAAAACGCGGGTTCGCCGCGGTGCCGGTGTGGTGGTTGATGCCGGTGGTGCCGAAGGCCAGTTCGTGCAGGCCGACCTTGCCGGTCAGGCGTGCACCGGCCTTGAGCAGCAGGCGCACTACCTCGGCGTGCTGGTCGGCCAGCGGGGCGTCCTGCAAGGCGGGGCTGGAGGCGCGGGTGGCGCTGCCGGCCACGTCGATGGTGTCCTTGACCATGACCCGTGGGCCATCGCCACCCAGGTCGAGGGTTTCAACGATGATGCTCATGACGTGTCTGTTCCCCTAGCGAGCGACGCCGTGCACGGCGCCTGCGTTAAGTTGATACATCAACTGAATATTCCCGTAATATGCCTGAGCTTTCGGCGAGCCTGCCGCCGACACCCCACGACGAACTTCCAACCTGTCAGTGAAACGATGAGTCAAGCGAAGAAGAAAAGCACCAGCCATCACGACCCCGCCAGCGACGATTTTCGCAAGGAGGACTTTCCCTTCTACTGGCTGGCCCGTGTGCACGGACGCTACACCCAGAACATGGAACGGCTGCTGAAGAAGGTCGACCTCGACGTGCCGCGCTGGCGGGTGCTGTGGATCCTCAACGAGAACGGCGAGTCGAGCATTTCGGAAATCTCCACCCACGCCATCGCCAAGCTCTCCACCATCACCAAGATCGTCTACCGCATGAAGGAAGACGGCCTGGTCGAGACCGCCACCAGCGCCGACGACGGCCGGGTGACCCAGGTGCGCATCACCGAGGAAGGCCTGCACACCATCGAGCGCATGCAGGATGTGACCCGTGAGCTGTTCCAGCGCAGCTTCAAAGGCCTGACCGATGCCCAGGTGCAGCGCCTGAACCGCATGCTCGAAGTGGTGTTCCATAACCTCGAGAGCTTCTGAAAACCCCGCTTCGACACCTCCCTCTGTAGGAGCGGGCTTGCCCGCGAAGAAGACACCTCGGTGCATGGCACGGGCTTCGCCCGTGTTCGCGGGCAAGCCCGCTCCTACAGGTACGGCGCC
>NZ_JBNNVR010000113.1:0-14584 GCF_050280645.1 Pseudomonas sp. NPDC089554 | reverse complement strand
CGCTTGCTCGGTGCTGTCGGTCGCGCGGCGGCCGAGTACTTCGAGCACGTGCCAGCCGTACTGGGTCTTGAACGGGCGGGTGACCACGCCTTGCTTGGCGTTGGACGGGCCAACGCCGATGTTGACCAGGGTGATGCCGTCGCCATCGGCGGCGATCAGGTGATAGGCCGGCATCTGGTAGCGGTGCCAGACCACGCTGGCCACCAGGGCCTGGGTTTCGCCCTCGTCCATGCCCTTTTCAATCACCACGTTGCCTGGCAGCACCATGCGCACGAAACGCGGGTCGTCACGCAGTTGCTCCAGGCCATGGCCAATGAACTGGTCGACGTAGCGGTGGTAGTTGGTCAGCAGGATCCACGGCTGCATGTGGCGCCAGTCGCTGCCGGTGTAGTGCACCAGGCGGCGCAGCGAGAAGTCCACACGGGCGGCATCGAACAGCGCCAGCGGCAGGGTGTCGGCGTTGCCCCAGTCGTAAAGGCCGTCGGCAATGTTGTCGGTGGCGGCGGACAGGTCGGTGCTGGGGAACACCCGCGCCAGCTGGGCGGCGGTAATGCCGCTGCCGGCCAGCTCGTCGCCCTGGTCGACGACATAGGGGTACGGGATGTTCTGCTCGCTGACGCCGACCTCGAGGGTGACGGTGTAGTCGCTCATCAACGGGCGCAGTTGCTCCAGCAGGTAGCCACGAAAGGCCGCAGGCTGGGTGACGGTGACGCTGTAGGTACCGGCCACCTGCACCTTGGCGTAGGCGCGGGTGGTGGCGGCGACTTCGCCATGGCTGTAGTAGGTCAGGCGCAGGGCCGGGTAGCGGAACAGCGCGCGTTGGTCCTGGTCGGGTTCGGTGCGGTCCTTGAGGTAGCGCTTGAGGGCCTGGCTGAGGGCCTCGGTGGCCTGTTCGTGCAGGGCCGCCAGACGGTCGACGGCCTGTTCGGGGGTATCA
Source organism: Pseudomonas sp. NPDC089554 (assembly GCF_050280645.1). Classification (NCBI taxonomy): domain Bacteria; kingdom Pseudomonadati; phylum Pseudomonadota; class Gammaproteobacteria; order Pseudomonadales; family Pseudomonadaceae; genus Pseudomonas; species Pseudomonas sp. NPDC089554. Next base: position 13,647 of record NZ_JBNNVR010000113.1, on the reverse strand, counting down.
ACGACTACAAACGCTTGGCTCACGCTGGGCTTCCTGTCTTCTGGTCATGCGATGTTTCCATCTTGCCTGCCTTTATCGTTAAAAACATCCCCGGTGGTCAGTGGCGGCCTCTTCGCGGGCAAGCCCGCTCCTACAGGTGGCAGCGCCGCTTTCAAATGCGCCGCTAAACCTGTAGGAGCGGGCTTGCCCGCGAAGAAGCCAACGCAATTACAGAGGCGTAGCCCGAGCCACCAGCGCCGCCACATCCACCCCACGCGGCAACGCGCCATACACCCGCCCGCCACCGCCCAGCCGGCTGGCGATGAACGCATCGCTGACCGTGGCATTACCGGCCTCCAGCAACAGCTTGGCCTGCAAGGCCACGGCGATGTCCTCGGTCAGCTGGCGGGCGCGGTACTGGATGTCCTCGGTGTCGCTGAAAGCGTCCTTGAGGTTGCCGATATGCGCCGCCAGGCGCGGGTCGCCATGGCCGTCACCCAGCTCGGCGAACAGCGCATCGAGCACGCCCGGCTCCTTGGACAATGCGCGCAGCACGTCCAGGCACTGCACATTGCCCGAGCCCTCCCAGGTGGAGTTGACCGGCGCTTCGCGGTACAGCCGCGGCAGGATGCTGTCCTCCACATAACCCGCGCCGCCCAGGCATTCGGCGGCCTCGTTGATCATTCCCGGGGCGCGCTTGCAGATCCAGTACTTGCCCACGGCCGTCACCAGGCGGGCGAAATGTGCCTGCTGCGGGTCGTCCAACTGGTCCAGCGCCTGGCCCATGCGCAGGCTCAGGGCCAGCGCGGCCTCGCTTTCCAGGGCCAGGTCGGCGAGCACGTTCTGCATCAGCGGTTGCTCGCCGAGCACGCGCCCACCGACCTTGCAGTGTGCGCAGTGGTGCACGGCCTGGGTCAGGGCCTGGCGCATCAGGGCGCTGGAGCCGACCATGCAGTCGAAGCGGGTCATGGCGACCATCTCGATGATGGTCGGCACGCCGCGCCCTTCCTCACCGATCATCCAGGCCAGGGCGCCACGGAATTCCACCTCGCTGGAGGCGTTGGAGCAGTTGCCGAGCTTGTTCTTCAGGCGCTGGATATAGAACTGGTTACGGTTGTCGTCCGGGCGATGGCGCGGCAGCAGGAAGCAGCTCAGGCCCTTTTCGGTTTGCGCCAGGGTAAGGAAGGCGTCGCACATGGGCGCCGAGCAGAACCACTTGTGCCCCACCAGCTCATAGGCCTGGCCCGGGCCGGGTGCACCCACCGGGTAGGCCCGCGTGGTGTTGGCGCGCACGTCGGTGCCGCCCTGCTTCTCGGTCATGGCCATGCCCAGGGTGACCCCGGCCTTGTGCCGGTCGCCGACATTGCGCGGGTCGTATTCACGGGCCAGGACCTTGGGCAGCCAGTACTGCGCCAATTCCGGTTGCAGGCGAAGGGCTGGCACGGCGGCGAAGGTCATGGTCAGGGGGCACCCGCTGCCAGCTTCGGCCTGGCTGTGCAGGTAGGTCATCGAGGCCCTGGCCACGTGGGCGCCGGGGCGCGGCTCGGCCCAGGGCAGCGAAGGCAGGCCATGCTCGACCGCAGCGCGCATCAGCTCGTGGTAGGCCGGGTGGAACTCCACCAGGTCGATGCGATGGCCGTAGCGATCATGGCTGCTGAACGTGGGCTTGTGGGCATTGGCCAGGAAGCCGGCAGCCATCAAAGGGCCGCCAGCCAGGGCACCGTAGGCGTCGATGCGCGACTCGGCCCAGCCTGCACCGAAGTAGCGCGACCACTCTTGCAAGGGCTGGTCGAGGCGATACAGGTTGGCGCCATCGAGCGATGGCGGCTGGTTGGTCACTTCATGGGTTTCGGCGTACTGGTGCAGGTTCATGAGGGGCTCCCTGGTCAGGTCGGGCCTGGAAAGCCCAGTGAAGCACTCATTCCCGGGGAGTCAAAGTGGCAAAAGCGCCAGTCCTGCCGTCATAGAGCCCGGTCGTTGGTCGTGGCTACCGGGGCCTGGTGCGCCTGCTCTGGCGCCACCGGCACGTTCAGTGTCAGCTCGAAACGGCTGCCAAGGCCACGCGTCGACTCGTGGGACAACTTGGCGCCGATCAATTCCCCCAGTTGCCGGCAAATCGACAGGCCGATACCCAGGCCGCCATAACGCCGGGTCATGGAACCATCGACCTGGAAGAAACGCTGGTAGAGGATCGCCTGGTCGATATCTTCAAAGCCGATACCGCTGTCGCTCACCGTGAGAGCCAGGGCCAGGTTGCCCGGCCCGACCTCGCGCGCCCTGGCCTGGATCATCACGCCACCGTGGTGGGTGAACTTCAGGCCGTTGTCCACCAGGCAGGCCAGGCAGCGCTTTAGCTTTTGCGCGTCGCCCACCAGACGGTCGGGCAGGCCGGCGGGAATATCCAGGCTCAGGTACAGGCCTTTGTGCTGGGCCTTGTCGCTGTATTCAACCCGCAGGTCCTGGAGCAGTTGACGCAGGCTGAACGGCGCACCGTAGGCGCGCACGCGGCCGGCGTGCAGCTCGGTGAGGATGAGGATATCGTCGACCATGGTCATCATGTCCTGCGCCGCGCCCTTGGCGGTGCCCTGGTACTGCGCCTGCTCGGCACACATGGGCAAGGTATGCATCAATTCGAGAGAGCCGATGACACCGTTCATGGGGGTGCGCAGTTCATGGGTCACGGTGGCGAGGAAGTCGTCCTTCAGGCGATTGCTGCGCGCCAGCTGCTGGTTGAGCTGTTCCAGGGTCAGGCCACTGTCGCGCAACGCCCGAGCCTGCTCCTCACGCACGCCGTTGATACGATCGGCCATGGCCAGCGATAGCAGCGCCACCTCGAGCGCCGCACCCAGCTGGCTGGCATACATGGTGAAAAACACATTGGGCAGGTAACCCAGCACCATCAGGGTATTGACCAGCCCGCCCACCAGGAATGCCGACCAGGCGATGATGAACCAGCGTGCCGCCCGCAATCCGCGCAGCCAGGCGAGCACCCCGGCCGCGAAGATCGCCACGGTGAACACCAGGGCCAGGCCCGTCGCCATGCGCAAGGCCAGGCCGTAGGGCATGCTCACGGCCAGCAATATCACGCCCACCCCGGCGGCCATCAACCCCATCAACAGGCGATCGAAACCGCGACTGAGCCTGCCAAGCTGCAGGAAATATCGGGCGAACTGACAACCGAACAGGCCTGCCGCGCCAATGAAAAGCGGCGTCGCGGCGTTGGCCCACCAGGGGTTGTTCGGCCACAAGTAGGCCACACCGGCACCGTTGACCGACACCTGGTAAAGGCTGAACGAGGCGATATAGAGGATGTAGTAGAGGTAACTGACATCACGCACGCTGAGGTAGAGGAACAGGTTGTACACCAGCATCACCAGCAACACGCCGTAGATCATGCCCAGCACGTAGAGCCGGGTGGGTTGTTCTTCTATATAGGCATCGGCGGACCACAAGGTCAGGGGCGCCTGCAACGAGCCCTCGCTTTGCAGGCGCAGGTAGGCGGTCATCACCTGCCCCGGCACCAGCGGCAGCTCGAACAGGTAGTTGTTCTGCAAGATCTGCCGACTACGGTAGGGCAGCGTATCGCCTGTGCGCACAGCCAGACGATAACCGCCATACCCGTCCGGCAAGTACAACTCCACATGATCCAGGGGCGGGTAGGCGAGCTCTAGCAGCCATTGACGCGGCGCGCTCGAACGCTGCTGAGTGAGGCGCAGGTCGAGCTTGATCCACAGCGCCGAGGTGGAATAGCCCGCGTTGAGTACACTGTGGTCATGTTGGCGGAAACGCCCGGCAAACGCCGGGGCGGTGACCTGGGCGATGGTCGCGCTGCCCTCATGATCCTCATGGACCTGCATCAGCTTGCCCAGCGGAAGTTTTCGCGTGGCGTCGTCGAAGTCGACCGCGTTGGCGAACCAGGGCAAGCAGCCCAGCAGCATAATCAGCAAGTAGCGCATACAGCCCCAGCATGGCCTGTCCGGTCGCGTCGCGGTTGCCTCCTATCCTTTTGAGGCGACGCGGGCCCGGCAGGGCCGTTTATCGAGTTGTCAGAGCAATCTAGCATAGCCTCCGGCACTGGCCAGTAGCCACATTAAATTAACTTTGAACAGCTCTAGAACAGCACTTTCAGAAATTTCCGAGTCATATACATGACCATACGGACAGGAATTTTCGCGCAGTGCTCAGCGCTCGCCAAAAGGTTTGGTGGTAAGCTCGCCGACCATGAATATCTACAGCTCCCGCCCCGTTGTCCTCTGTCTCTCCGGCCACGATCCCAGTGGCGGCGCCGGCCTGCAGGCAGATATCGAAGCCCTGATCGCCCAGGGTTGCCACGCCGCACCTGCGGTAACCGCCCTGACCGTGCAGGACACCGTCGACGTTTCCGACTTCCGCGTACTCGACCGCGAGTGGGTGCTGGCCCAGGCCAATGCCGTGCTGGCCGACTCCACGGTCGCAGCGGTAAAACTGGGCATGCTCGGCTCGATCGAGATGGTCGACACCGTCGCCGAACTGCTGGCTGCGCACCCTCACCTGCCGCTGGTCTGCGACCCGGTGCTGCGTGCCGGCGGGGGCGGTCGACTGGGTAAGGACGAGGTCGGCTATGCCTTGCGCGAACGCCTACTGCCCCGGGCCACCATCGCCACGCCGAACCTGCCCGAGGCACGCATCCTCGCCGAACTGCCGCAAGGCACGGCTGACGAGTGCGCGGAAAAACTCCTGCCGTTCTGCCAGCACTTGCTGATTACCGGTGGCCATGGCGACGAGGAAGAAATCCACAACCGCCTGTACAGCCGCGATGGCCAGCAGCACACCTGGACCTGCCAGCGCCTGCCCGGCAGCTACCACGGCTCGGGCTGCACCCTGGCCAGCGCCCTGGCCGGTCGCCTGGCCCTGGGCGAGCAGCTGCAAAGCGCCGTGCGCAGCGCCCTGGACTACACCTGGCGGACCCTGCGCGATGCGGAACAACTGGGCAGGGGCCAGTACGTGCCGCGTCGGCTCCCCCTGGACTTCTGCTCCTGACACGAGGCGCCACCATGAAGCTACGCGGCCTGTACGCGATCACCGATAGCCAGCTGCTCGCTGGCCGTTTCCTGCCCTATGTACAAGCGGCACTGGAAGGCGGCGTGCGCCTGTTGCAATACCGCGACAAAAGCGACGACGCCTCTCGCCGCCTGCGTGAGGCCGAGGCGCTGAAAACCCTGTGCGAACGCTACGGCACCCGGCTCATCATCAATGACGATGCCGAACTGGCCGCGCGCCTGGGCGTTGGTGTACACCTGGGCCAGACCGACGGCCCGCTGACCCCGGCCCGGGCCCTGCTCGGGCGCCAGGCCATCATCGGCTCTACCTGCCACGCCAGCCTCGACCTGGCCGCCCAGGCCGCAGCCGAGGGGGCCAGCTACGTCGCCTTCGGCCGCTTCTTCAATTCCGTGACCAAACCTGGCGCGCCAGCGGCCAGCCTCGAGCTGCTGGAGCAGGCCCGCGCCCAGGTCAAGCTGCCGATCGCCGTGATCGGCGGCATCACCCTCGACAACGCCGCCCCGCTGGTCGCCCATGGCGCCGACCTGCTGGCGGTGATCCACGGCCTGTTCGGTGCCGACAGCGCGCAGGACGTCACCCGCCGCGCCCGCGCCTTCAACGCCCTGTTCGCTTCCTGATTTCGAGAGAAGACCCCATGTCCCGTTCCGAAGCCCTTTTCGCCCAAGCCCAGAAACATATCCCCGGTGGCGTGAACTCGCCGGTACGCGCCTTCAAGAGCGTTGGCGGCACGCCACTGTTCTTCAAGCACGCCGAAGGTGCCTACGTCGTCGATGAAGACGACAAGCGCTACGTCGACTACGTCGGCTCCTGGGGCCCGATGATCCTCGGCCATGGCCACCCTGACGTGCTCGACGCGGTGCGCAACCAGTTGCAGCACGGCCTGTCCTATGGCGCGCCGACCGCCATGGAAACCGAGATGGCCGACCTGGTCTGCTCGTTGGTGCCGTCGATGGAAATGGTGCGCATGGTCAGCTCCGGCACCGAGGCGACCATGAGCGCCATTCGCCTGGCCCGCGGCTACACCGGGCGCGACGCCATCATCAAGTTCGAAGGCTGCTACCACGGCCACTCCGACAGCCTGCTGGTCAAGGCTGGCTCCGGCCTGCTGACCCAAGGCGTGCCAAGCTCGGCGGGCGTGCCGGCCGACTTCGCCAAGCACACCCTGACCCTGCCGTTCAACGACCTCGCGGCGGTGGAAAAGACCCTGGCCGAGGTGGGCAAGACCGTCGCCTGCATCATCGTCGAGCCGGTTGCAGGCAACATGAACTGCGTGCCGCCGGCGCCAGGTTTCCTCGAAGGCCTGCGCGAGCAGTGCGACAAGCACGGCGTGGTGCTGATCTTCGACGAAGTGATGACCGGCTTCCGGGTGTCGCTGGGCGGCGCCCAGGGCTACTACGGCATCACCCCGGACCTGTCGACCTTCGGCAAGATCGTCGGTGGCGGCATGCCGGTCGGCTGCTTCGGCGGCAAGCGCGAGATCATGGGCTGCATCGCCCCGCTGGGCCCGGTCTACCAGGCCGGCACCCTGTCGGGCAACCCGCTGGCCATGGCCGCCGGCCTGACCACCCTGAAACTCATCAGCCGCCCAGGCTTGCACGACGAACTCAGCGCCTTCACAAGCCGCATGCTCGATGGCCTGCAACAGCGCGCCGACGCGGCGGGCGTGCCGTTCGTCACCACCCAGGCAGGTGCGATGTTCGGCCTGTACTTCAGCGGTGCCGACGACATCGTCACCTTCGATGACGTGATGGCCAGCGATGCCGAGCGCTTCAAGCGCTTCTTCCACCTGATGCTCGAAGGCGGCGTGTACCTGGCGCCGAGCGCATTCGAGGCGGGCTTCACCTCCATCGCCCATGGCGACAAGGAGCTGGCCATTACCCTGGATGCCGCCGAACGGGCGTTCGCGGCGCTGAAGTGAGCCAGCGGTCTCTTCGCGGGCAGCCCCGCGAAGAGGCCCACACACACACCAGGCATTAACCTCGCGGCCCCCGCTTTCAGAAATTCGAGTAAAACTTTGTAAGGTAGGCGCTGCTTATCCCATAATGTGCCACCAGACACATTGGCCGTAGCTTTGCAGAGGTAAGTCGATCCCCATGAACCGCACCGGCCGCGCCCTGACCCTGGGCTGCCTGTTGCTTCTTCAGCCCCTGCTGGCCTTGGCGCAGGGCAGTAACTCGTTGCTGATCCCGACGACGGGACGCTGCACCCTCGATGCCCCACCAGAAGCGCTGGAAAACGCCGTAAAGGCTTGCGAAGAGGTTGCCGGCAGCGGGGATGCCCAGGCGCAATACGAGCTGGGCGAGTTCTACTACACCGGCAGCCAGGCGCCCAAAGACCTCGACAAAGCGCTGAACTGGTTCGGCAAGGCCTCGTTGCAAGGCCAGGCGCAGGCGCAGTACCGCCTGGGCAGCATGTTCTTCCATGGCGAAGGCGTGAAGGCCAACAACGTACAGGCCTATATCCTGCTGAAGATCGCGGCGGTCAACGGTGCCGAGGAAGCGCTGGACATGGCCGATGAAGTCACCGAGCAAATGCCTCGCGATGAGCTCGAACACGCCACCCAGGTGCTGGGCCAGATCTTCCGCAAATACCTGCTCGAGCTGCAAAGCGCAGACGGTCGCACGCCCTTCTCGCCACTTCCCTGAGCCCCGACGCACCAACTTCTCCGGCGTCGGCCTGGGCATCACGCATCATCGAATCGTCAACTTCCTTTGCGACACTCCTTCAAGGTCCGACCATTAGCCGGTTGCTGCGCTCATTCATCGTTTGCAAATGGGGCCGACAACCCGTATCGACCCTTGATCGCTTCGGTGCTTCCGCCACCGCCGCTCAAGGGTTATTCTTGAACTCACTCCCATTGCCGACGAGCGGCTAAAAACGACCTTGAACGCTCCCATACAACCCCATCGTTTCACCCTCGAACCCTTCGAGGCCCACCGTTTCGCCAACCTGTGCGGCCAGTTCGACGAGCACTTGCGCCTGATCGAACAACGCCTGGCCATCGAGATCCGCAACCGTGGCAACCAGTTCGAACTGATCGGCGACGCCAAGACCACGTCTGCCGCCGAGCAACTGCTGCGCCGCCTGTATCGCGAAACCAAGGCCACCGACCTGTCGCCAGAAACCGTCCACCTGTACCTGCAGGAATCGGCGGTCGAGAACATCGACAACCCCGCCGTCAACGAAGTCAGCGTTTCGCTGCGCACGCGCAAGGGCAACATCCGCCCACGCGGCGTCAACCAGCAGCGCTACGTGAAGGAAATCCTGGCCAACGACATCAACTTCGGCATTGGCCCGGCCGGTACCGGCAAGACCTACCTGGCCGTGGCCTGCGCCGTGGATGCCCTGGAACGCGAGCAAGTGCGCCGCATCCTGCTGGTGCGCCCGGCGGTCGAGGCGGGCGAAAAGCTCGGCTTCCTGCCCGGCGACCTGGCCCAGAAGATCGACCCGTACCTGCGCCCGCTGTACGACGCACTCTATGAAATGCTCGGCTTCGAGCACGTGGCCAAGCTGATCGAGCGCCAGGTCATCGAGATCGCGCCGCTGGCCTACATGCGTGGCCGCACCCTGAACAACAGCTTCATCATCCTCGACGAAAGCCAGAACACCACCCTCGAGCAGATGAAGATGTTCCTGACCCGCATCGGCTTCGGCTCCACCGCGGTGATCACCGGCGACATCACCCAGGTCGACCTGCCGCGCGGTACCAAGTCGGGCCTGGCCCACGTGATCGAAGTGCTCAGGGATGTCCCCGGCATCAGCTTCACCCACTTCCAGCCCAAGGATGTGGTGCGTCACCCGCTGGTACAGCGCATCGTCGAGGCCTACGACCGCTTCGAAGCCCGCCAGGCCAAGCCCGAGGCGCCCAGCAAAGATGCTTGAACTCGACCTGCAACGGGCGACCGACGCCCCTGCCCCCGATGACGCCGCCTTCCGCCGCTGGTGCGAACTGGCCCTGCGCCAGCGCACAGCCGACTCGGAAATGACCATTCGCCTGGTCGACGAACCCGAAGGCCGAGAGCTGAACCACACCTACCGGCACAAGGACTACGCGACCAACGTGCTGTCCTTCCCCGCCGACGTGCCTGACGAGCTGCTCGACATTCCCCTGCTGGGTGACCTGGTCATCTGCGTGCCGGTGGTCGAGCGCGAGGCAGCCGAACAGGGCAAGGCCCTCGAGGCGCACTGGGCGCACCTGGTTATCCACGGCTGCCTGCACCTGCTCGGCTACGACCACATCGACGACGATGAGGCCGAGGAAATGGAAGCGCTGGAACGAACATTGCTGGCGGAACTGGGTCACCCGGACCCTTACGCCGACGACCACACCGAAACCCTCACACACTGATACAACAAGGATCACGAGTAACCGCCATGAGCGAAGATCGATCGAGCAACGGGCAAAAGTCCTGGTTGGGTAAGCTGACCCAGGCTTTTGCCCATGAGCCCAAGAACCGCCAGGAGCTACTGGAGCTGCTGCGCGAAGCCCATCAGAACAAGCTGCTCGACAGCGAAGCGCTGACCATCGTCGAAGGCGCCATCCAGGTCGCCGACCTGCAGGTGCGCGACATCATGGTGCCGCGCTCGCAGATGATGAGCATCAAGGCCAGCCAGTCGCCACGCGAATTCCTGCCGGCGGTGATCGACGCCGCGCACTCGCGCTACCCGGTGATCGGCGAAAGCCATGACGATGTGCTGGGCATCCTGCTGGCCAAGGACCTGCTGCCGCTGATCCTCAAAGAGCACGGCGACAGCTTCAACATCAAGGACCTGCTGCGCCCCGCCACCTTCGTGCCGGAGTCCAAGCGCCTCAACGTGCTGCTGCGCGAGTTCCGCGCCAACCACAACCACATGGCCGTCGTCATCGACGAGTACGGTGGCGTGGCGGGCCTGGTCACCTGAGGACGTGCTCGAGCAGATCGTCGGCGACATCGAGGATGAACACGACGTCGAGGAAGACAGCTACATCAAGCCACTTCCCAGCGGCGACTTCCTGGTCAAGGCGCTGACGCCGATCGAGAACTTCAACGAGTTCTTCGACAGCGAGTTCTCCGACGATGAGTTCGATACCGTTGGCGGCCTGGTCATGAGCGCCTTCGGTCACCTGCCCAAACGCAACGAGACCACCGAGATCGGCGACTACCGCTTCCGCATTCTCAACGCCGACAGCCGCCGGATACACTTGCTGCGCCTGACACCGATCAGCCGTTAAGGACGAACATGCGCTGGATTTCCCGCCCCGGCTGGCCCGGTAACCTGCTGGCCTTGGCGGCCGGCGCCTCGACCACCCTGGCCCTGGCGCCGTTCGACCTGTGGCCGATCGCGCTGCTGGCCATTGCCGTGCTCTACCTCGGCCTGCGCGAGCTCAGCCCGCGCCAGGCCCTGTGGCGCGGCTGGCACTACGGTTTCGGCCTGTATGGCGCCGGCACCTGGTGGATCTACGTCAGCATGAACACCTACGGCGGCGCCTCGCCGCTGTTGGCCATCCTGCTTTTGATAGCATTCTTCGCCTGCCTTGCCTGGTTCATCGCCCTGCCCGCCTGGCTGTGGGCGCGTTGGCTGCGCCGCAGCGAAGCGCCACTGGCTGACGCCTTGTGCTTCGCCGCGCTGTGGCTGTTGCAGGAAGCCTTCCGCGGCTGGTTCCTCACCGGTTTTCCCTGGATGTACGCCGGCTACAGCCAGCTCGACGGGCCACTGGCAGGCCTGGCACCGCTGGGCGGCGTGTGGCTGGTGTCCTTCACCCTGGCGTTGTCCGCTGCCTTGCTGTGCAACCTGCACCGCCTGCGGGCACGCCCTTCCTTCCTGGCCATTGGTGCGTTGCTGCTGGTGGCGCCATGGGGCATCGGCCTGGCACTCAAAGGCCACGCCTGGACCCGTCCGGCGGGAGACCCACTGACCGTCGCTGCCCTGCAAGGCAACGTCGAGCAGGAGTTGAAGTGGAACCCCGAGCACATCAATGCCCAGCTGGCCCTGTACCGGGACATGAGCTTCAGCTCCAAGCCGGTCGACCTGCTGGTCTGGCCGGAAACCGCCGTGCCGGTATTCAAGGACCAAGCCCAAGGCTACATCGACATGATGGGCAGCTTCGCCGCCAGCCGAAACAGCGCGCTGATCACCGGTGCACCGGTGCGCGAGGTGGTGCACCAGCAGCGTCGCTACTTCAACGGCATCACCGTGGCCGGCGAAGGTGATGGCACCTACCTCAAGCAGAAGCTGGTGCCGTTCGGCGAATACGTCCCCTTGCAGGACATGCTGCGCGGGGTGATCGAGTTCTTCAACCTGCCAATGTCGGACTTCGCCCGTGGTCCGGAGGACCAGCCGCTGCTGCAAGCCAAGGGCTACCAGATTGCGCCGTACATCTGCTACGAAGTGGTCTACCCCGAGTTTGCCGCAGGGCTCGCAGCACGCAGTGACCTGCTGCTGACCATCAGCAACGACACCTGGTTCGGTACCTCCATAGGCCCGCTGCAACACCTGCAGATGGCGCAGATGCGTGCCCTGGAAGCGGGTCGTTGGATGATCCGCGCCACCAATAACGGCGTGACCGCACTGATCGACCCGTTCGGCAAGATCACCGAGCAGATTCCCCAGTTCCAGCGGGGGGTCCTGTATGGCGAGGTGGTGCCGATGCAGCAACTGACGCCTTACCTGCAATGGCGTTCATGGCCGCTGGCGGTGCTCTGCGTGCTGCTGATGGGTTGGGCGTTGCTGGCGGGGCGGATTGCCAAGACGGTGTGATGGCCCAGCCTGTTCGGGTGCTTTCGCGGCGGTGCGGCGAAGAGGCCGGAACAGGCACAGTCAGTAGAACAGCCTATACCCCACCAAACCCGCCACTTCATTGAGCAACTGCCCACTTCGCCACATCGCCCGGCTCTCCGGCAGCAATCCCGCGAACGGCCGCGCATGCGCCCCACCAAGAAACCCCACCGGCGCCGGCACCACCTCGAAACCCACGCGTTCGAAGCTCCAGCGCGCACGCTGCATGTGCCAAGCCTGGGTCACCAGCACCACCCGGCGAACGCCCTGCGGTTGCACCAACTGCGCGCTTAGCTGTGCGTTCTCCCAAGTCGTGCGGCTGGCCTCTTCCTTCCACTTCACCGCCACACCGAAATCCACCTGCAAGCGATCGGCCATCAACTGCGCCTCGCTGGGCGGCGTGCCATAGTGCAGCCCGCCCGTGGTCAGCACCGGCAAGCCCGAGGCCTTGGCCAATTGCGCTGCATAGCGCATGCGCTCTAGCGCCACGCCGGTGGGTTGGTCCTGGCCATCCCAAGCCGGATCGCCACGCTCGCGCCCCGCACCCAGCACCACGATGGCATCGGCACGTGCACCAAGCCCTGCCCACTCCCCGGTAGCCAAAGGCGCCTCGGTCTCGAGCTGGCGCGCCGCCTCCTGTACCACCAGCGGCAGGCTCATCAGCCACAGGCCTCCCAGCCCACAGGTGAAGCAGGCCGCAGCCAGGCCCGGGCGCCGCCGACGCAGCCACCAGGCAGCCAGCAGCAACAGGAACAGCGCACCTGGCGGCATCAACCATTGCTTGATGAAGAACACGATCGGCATCTGCGCACCTCCAGTGAAGGCGTGCAGCGTAAGAGGATCGGCACCGGCCAACAAGTCGGTGGCGGGTGCCGATCAGCAAGATGTGCAACGAAGAACGGCGCAAGCTGGCTCACGCCTCCAATCCTGAACGGCTATCTGGAAGGTTGCGTTCTGGACTTTGATACGACAGCCGGACGTTGCCTGTCCTTGAGCCAAACGATCTTGCCCTTGCCGGGCTCCGATTGCTGGTAGGTACCAGCACTGGCGTAGCGGCTTTCCCCGAGCGTATCCAGGTAGGCCTTTATCACTTGGAACTCCGCGTGGCTCAGACCGCGCAGCTCCAGTTCGGCGGGCATTTCGTCGCGCAATCGCACGGAGGTTCTGGCCACTTCGAGTGCCAGGCCCAGGCGGTCGATCAGGCGTTCGTAAAGCTCCGGCTTGTTTGCAGTTGGTTGCGACTCTCCCATCCGTTCACCTCATTGAAGATAAAATATCTCCCCCACGGATGAGCTTAGCGCCGCTGCGAAAAGCAGCTGCCCGCCGCGACCAACGGCCCGCGCGGCGCCTTTCGCAATCAGGGTTTCCCACGATGCGCGGCGCTCATGTATGCTACGGCGTTCACTCCAACGACACCGCAATGCCGGACGCAGCGAGGTTGCGCTGCCTGGAAACAGGGTCTTTTACCTCTCAGCAAAAAGTAGCCATGCACGAACAATACCAGCCCCGTGAAATCGAAGCCGCCGCCCAGACCTTCTGGGACGAGCAACAATCGTTCGCTGTTACCGAACAGCCAGGCAAGGACACCTTCTACTGCCTGTCGATGTTCCCGTACCCGAGCGGCAAGCTACACATGGGCCACGTGCGCAACTACACCATCGGCGACGTTATCGCCCGCTACCAGCGCATGCTCGGCAAGAACGTCCTGCAGCCGATGGGCTGGGACGCCTTCGGCATGCCGGCGGAAAACGCCGCGATGAAGAACAACGTCGCCCCGGCCAAGTGGACGTACGAGAACATCGAGTACATGAAGACTTCTTCATTTCCTTCTTCCCACAGTTCATCCAGATCACCGAATCGTTCGAAAAAAGC
>NZ_JBNNVR010000112.1:0-14969 GCF_050280645.1 Pseudomonas sp. NPDC089554 | reverse complement strand
GCTGCTATCGCTGCCAGCGCTTTGCCTCATGCCGGGCTTTGACGACCAGGTCGAGCTCGGCACGCGCAATATCAAGCTGGCCCTGCGCCGCCTGCGCAAGTTCGCCCGCGAAGGCGCGGCCGAGGAGCTGGACATCGACGGCACCATCGACCACACCGCGCGCGATGCGGGCCTGTTGAACATCCAGATGCGCCCGGAGCGCCGCAACACGGTCAAGCTGCTGTTGCTGTTCGACATCGGCGGCTCGATGGACGCCCATGTGAAGGTCTGCGAAGAGCTGTTCTCGGCCTGCAAGACCGAGTTCAAGCACTTGGAGTACTACTACTTCCACAATTTCGTCTACGAGTCGGTGTGGAAGAACAACCTGCGCCGCACCTCGGAGCGTTTCTCCACCTTCGATTTATTGCACAAGTACGGCGACGACTACAAGGTGGTGTTCGTCGGCGACGCGGCCATGGCGCCCTACGAGATCACCCAGCCGGGTGGCAGCGTCGAGCACTGGAACGAGGAAGCCGGATACGTGTGGATGCAGCGCTTCATGGAGAAATTCAAGAAGATCATCTGGATCAACCCGTACCCGAAACAGACCTGGGACTACACCGCCTCGACGCATTTGGTGCGGGATTTGGTCGAGGACAGGATGTTCCCGCTGACCTTGCAGGGGTTGGAAGACGGGATGCGCTACTTGTCCAAGTAGCGTTGTCTGCACTGGCGCATTCGCGGGCAAGCCCGCTCCTACAGGGTTCTCCACAGCTTCTGTAGGAGCGGGCTTGCCCGCGAATGCGCCAGTCGCCTCAACACCAGCGTTGCAGATACCCTTGCTGCCTCCGCCACGCCTCATCCTGCACCACCGCCCGAAACCGCACCTGCGCCCCCGGCATGCATTGGGCCAACTGCGCCAACGCCAACGGCGTCAACGCCCCCAAGCGCGGATACCCGCCAATGGTCTGTCGATCATTAAGCAGCACGATCGGTTGCCCATCCGGCGGCACCTGCACCGCGCCCAAGGGAATGCCCTCGGAAATCATCGGCGCACCCTGATATTCCAGTTGCGGCCCGAGCAGCCGGATGCCCATACGATCGCCGCGTGCGTCCAAGGTCCAGTCGCGGTTGAACGCTTCGAACAGGCTGGTGCCGCTGAAATAGCCGATCTGCGCGCCTATCACCAAGTCCAGCACAGGCTTTTCGGCGTAGACCGGACGCAGCGGCTCGGGCACCTCGCGCGGTGCTGGCATATCACCGGCGAAGCGCAACGCCTGCCCTTTACCCAACGCCTGGCCACGGCCTTCGATACCGCCCAGTTCCTCACGAATCACGGTGGCACAACTGCCCAAGACCGCCTTGCCCTGGAAGCCGCCTGGCGCCGCCAAGTAAGCGCGAATGCCCTGGCGCGGCTGCTTGAACGCCAGGCGCTGGCCCTTGCGCAGGGTGAAACTGCGCCAGGGCGCCACGGGCTGGTCATCGATATGTGCATCCAGGTCGGCACCGGCCAGGGCCAGCACGCAATCGGCCTCGGCCACCACGCTGAAGCCTCCCAACGCAATCTCTACCACCGGCGCGCCCAGCGCATTGCCCAGCAGCCAGTTGGCCCAGTTCATCGCCACCCAGTCCAGTGCGCCGCCCTGGGTCACGCCCAGGTGACGCACGCCGAAGCGCCCGGCGTCCTGTAACTGGCACAGCGCGGTGCTGGCCTCGATCGTCAACTTCGTCATGCCTGGGCCTCCAACGGGCTGTCGTCGCCGCCCAGTGCCATGAACTCATCGTGGGAAACCGCCACGAAACGCACTCGGTCGCCGGGTTGCAGCAGGCTGTAGCCTTCGCCGTCGAACAGACGTACCGGGGTACGCCCGATCAGGTTCCAGCCGCCCGGTGAAACAGCCGGGTATGCGGCAGTCTGGCGTTCGGCGATGCCCACGCTGCCGGCTGCCACGCGCTTGCGCGGAGTGCTCAGGCGCGGCGTGGCCAGGCGCTCGTCCACCAGGCCCATGAAGCCGAAACCAGGCGCGAAACCCAGGGCGAACACCGGGTATTCGCGCTCGCTGTGCAGGCGCACTACCTCGGCCTCGCTCAGGCCGCTGCGGGCTGCCAGCACTGGGAGTTCGGGGCCGACGCTTGGGTGGTACCACACCGGGATTTCATGCCGACGCCCGCTATTGCCAGTATCCGGCTGCAAGTCGTGTAACGCCTCTTGAACGCGCATTCGCGCCTCGCTGGGGGCCAGGTCGAACTGCACCATCAGCGTGGTGTACGACGGCACCAGGTCGACCAGATGCGCGCCGAACGCCTGGCTCAGGCGTTGGCTGGCGGCGAGGACCCACGGCATGTTGGCTTCATCGATGGCATCGAACAGGCGCACCATCAGGCTGTCGATCGCTACCACTTCGATACGTGGGTTCATGCCTGCTCCAGAGCATCGAGGGCCTGGCGGATCTGGCGTACCGCTGCCACCGAGCTTTCGTTGTCGCCATGTACGCACAAGGTGCTGGCATGCAATTGCAGCGCACTGCCATCGTCAGCCACCAGCGCCTCGCCACGGGCAAGGCGCAGCGCCTGCTCCAGCACCTTCGCCGACTTATGATGCACAGCCCCCGGCAAACGCCGCGACATCAGGTGGCCGCTGGCGGTGTAGGCACGGTCGGCGAACGCCTCGAACCACAGCGGCACGCCGATTTCATCGCCCAGGGCCTGGGCGGCGCTGTTATCGGCGGTGGCCATTAGCATCAATGGCAGACTAGCGTCGTAGGCGGCTACCGCTTCCAGCACAGCGCGCAACTTGAGTGGGTCGGCCATCATGTCGTTGTACAGCGCGCCATGGGGCTTCACATAGGCCACGCGCCCGCCGAGCACCTTGCAGATGCCATCAAGGGCACCGATCTGGTAGTGCAACAGGTCGCGGATTTCTTCCAGGCTGCACGCCATCGAGCGACGGCCGAAACCAACCAGGTCCGGGTAGGCCGGGTGCGCGCCGATGGAAACCCCGTGTTGCAGCGCAAGGCCCACGGTGCGGCGCATGATGCTGGGGTCGCCGGCGTGGTAGCCGCAGGCGATGTTGGCGCAGTCCACGTAAGGCATGACCTCGGCATCCAGGCCCATGCGCCAGCTGCCGAAACTTTCGCCCATGTCGCAATTGAGTAGCAGGCGTTTCACCTGGCGTGCTCCTGTTCGAGGGTTCATGTGCCTACCTTACCGTGCCTGGAGCTCTTTGCCGCGGGTTTCCGGCAGGCTCAGCGCCGCGAGGATCACCACGCCATAGGAGACGGCGGCGAAAGCGCCAATGCCCATGCCCAGCGGCACTTTCTGGCTGAGCAAGCCGATCAGCAGCGGGAAGAACGCGGCGATGGCGCGGCCGATGTTGTAGCAAAAACCCTGCCCCGAGCCACGAATACGAGTGGAGAACAGCTCTGTCAGGAACGAGCCCATGCCACTGAAGATGCCCGAGGCGAAGAAGCCCAATGGGAAGCCCAGCCACAGCATCACGCCATCGCTGACCGACATCTGCGTGTACAACAGCACGATCACGAACGAGCCCACGGCGAACAGGATGAAGTTCTTCTTGCGGCCCAGGATGTCGGTGAGGTACGCGCTGATCACATAGCCCACGTACGAACCGACGATCACCATCGCCAGGTAGCCGCCAGTGCCCAGCACGCTCAGGCCGCGCTCGTTCTTCAGGAAGGTCGGCAGCCACGAGGTGATGGCGTAGTAGCCGCCCAGCGCGCCGGTGGTCAGCAGCGAGGCCCGCAGAGTGATCCACAGCATGCCGGGGGCGAAGATCTCGTAGAAGTGCGAAGGTGCCTCGGCCTGCTCGACCTTCTTGGCCTCGCGGTACACCTCGGGGTCTTTCACCAGGCGGCGCACGAAGATCACGAAGATGGCCGGCAGCAGCCCCAGCAGGAACAGCGCGCGCCAGGCATATTCAGGCGGCATCAGGGAGAACAGCAGCGCGTAGAGGATGGCGGTAAGGCCCCAGCCGATGGCCCAGCCCGACTGCACCATACCCACCGCCTTGCCGCGGTCCTGGGCGCGAATCACCTCGCCGATCAGCACCGCGCCAGCGGTCCATTCGCCGCCGAAACCGAAGCCCATCAGGGTGCGGGCGATCAGCAGTTGCTCGTAGTTCTGCGCGAAGCCGCAGAGGAAAGTGAAGAAGGCGAACCACAGCACCGTCAGTTGCAAGGTGCGCACCCGGCCGATGCGGTCGGAAAGAATGCCGGCGATCCAGCCACCCAGGGCCGAGGCGATCAGCGTGCTGGTGTGGATCAGCCCGGCCTCGGTGGTGCTGATGCCCCACAGGGCGATCAGGGTGGGGATGACGAAGCTGAGCATCTGGGTGTCCATGCCGTCCAGGCCATAGCCGATCTTGCAGCTCCAGAAGGTGCGTCGTTGCTGGGTGTCGATGTCGCGGTACCAGGCGAAGGGGCCGCTCGAAGGTCGGGCGGGGGCCTGCTGTTGCACGCCGGTCGGGTTCATGGATGCCTCGGCTTGTTGGTATTGTTTTACGGACGACGCGCGGCGTCGTGGCCTGGCACCATTGTTCAAAGGCCGCACCGTTTGCGTCCAACGAGAAAAACCCCAGGTCTGGAACAAGAAAAACCGATTATGAACCTACGTTTCCTCGAAACCTTCGTCTGGGTCGCCCGGCTCAAGAGCTTTCGCCTTACTGCCGAGAAGCTGTTCACCACCCAGGCGTCGGTGTCCAGCCGCATCGCCGCGCTGGAGGCCGACCTGGGTGTGAAACTGCTGCTGCGCGACTCGCGCGGCGTGAGCCTGACGCCGGAAGGCAGCAAAGTGCTGGAATACGCCGAGCGCATGCTCGACACCGCCCAGGCCATGAAGCAGTCGCTGGGCGGCGAGCGCGCCAAGGTCGGGCGCATTCGCCTGGGTGTGATGGACACGGTGATCCACACCTGGATGAGCGCGCTGGTGGCCGAGCTGGGCGTGCTCTACCCGCAGGTGGAAATCGAGTTGGTCGCCGATACGGCGCTGAACTTGCGCGAACAGCTGCAAAAAGGCTTTCTCGATGTGATCCTGCAAACCGACCTCGTGCGCGAAACGAGCATCCGCAGCCTGGACCTGGCGCGCTACCCGATGGGCTGGGTGGTCGCCGCAGGCTCGCTGCACCACCGCAGCTACGCCTCGCTGGCAGAGCTGGCACGCGAGCGGGTCATTACCTTCTCGAAGAACTCACGGCCGCACCAGGAGGTGCTGAGCTTGCTGCAAGCCGCAGGCGCCCAGGCACCCCGGTTGAACTGTGTGAATTCGGTGGCGGCGATCACCCGGCTGCTGCGCGACGGCTTCGGCATCGGCGCCCTGCCGCCGGCGCTGGTCGATGCGGAACTTGCGCGAGGGGAGTTGGTGCTGCTAACCGGCCTGCAACCACCCCCCAGCCTTGAGCTGGTGGTGGCCTGGCAGACCGGGGTAGAACTGGTGGAGGAGGTGGTGACCTTGTGCCGGCAGGTGCTGGAGCGCTATGCGCAGGATGTGGGGGAGCAGCGGATCGTGTTGGTCTAGCGCCAGCTTTCCTTCACCGACCTGCGCCGCCCACCGAGCGCCACCCAGCCGATCACCAGCAGCAGGCTCTCGACCACGAACGCCAGCAGGAAGCCTGCGCCAATGCCCCAGCCGATCGCCTCGGGCACCAGCAGGATCTGGTAGCTGTAGCCCTTGAGCGTCTCCTCGCGCAGCTGCGGGTCGGGCTGCGCCAACACATGCCAGCTGCGGCTCACCCAGCTGCCTTGCAGCGCCTGCCATTCGGTCTCGAGCAACTGGTTGCGGATCATCAGGCTCTCGATGCTGTTGGCATCGCTGTTGAACACCGGGTCGTCGCTGCTGCGGTAGTGGCGCAACAGCGCCTGCAAGTCACCCTTGAAAAAGCGCGTGGCGGTTTCCTGGAAGCCCGACAGCGCCTGGCGCGACTCCAGCAGGTGCGCCTCGACCCGCTGGCTGTAGTCCTTGACCAGCCCCGGCACCTGGATACCGGCCAGCAGGCCGAAGGTGAACAGCAACAAACGCAAGTAGCTTCTGAACATGGTGTGTCCTTACCCCTTGGCGACGCATTCGCCATGCCGCCACAGGGCCCATTGACCCGGGGCGTACTGCTGCCAGGTCTCGTTCTCGGTCAGGGCCTCGGTGGCGATCACCGTGACCACGTCATTGGGGGTGGTTTCGGCCTGAAAATCCACGATCAGGTCGACATCCTTCAACCGCGCGGCACCAAATGGGGCGCGCCGGGTGATGTGTACAAGC
Organism: Pseudomonas sp. NPDC089554; assembly: GCF_050280645.1. Classification (NCBI taxonomy): domain Bacteria; kingdom Pseudomonadati; phylum Pseudomonadota; class Gammaproteobacteria; order Pseudomonadales; family Pseudomonadaceae; genus Pseudomonas; species Pseudomonas sp. NPDC089554. Next base: position 8,723 of record NZ_JBNNVR010000112.1, on the reverse strand, counting down.
TTGGTCGAACAGAAGCAGAACAGCCAGTCGCCGTCGCTGAGCAGGCAGTTGAATACCCCCTTGCCCCGATACTCGGCGCAGGCCGAGACCAGCACCGGCAGCAGTTGCTCCACGGCCACCGGCTCCGGAAACGCCTCGCGCACGCGGTTGAGCAAATCGCAGAACGCCGCCTCGCTGTCGGTATCGCCGACTGGCCGGTAGAAGGTGGTGCGGCCCTGCAAGTCGGCCAACTGGCCGTTGTGTGCGAAGCACCAGTTGCGCCCCCACAGCTCGCGCACGAACGGGTGGGTATTGGACAGGCAGACCTTGCCGACATTGGCCTGGCGAATGTGGCCAATGACCACCTCGCTCTTGATCGGGTAGCGCTGCACCAGGTTGGCCACCTCCGACTCGCTGCTCGCCGCCGGGTCCTGGAACAGGCGCAGACCGCGCCCTTCATAGAAACCGATGCCCCAGCCATCACGGTGCGGGCCGGTACGCCCGCCGCGCTGCATGAGGCCGGTGAAGCTGAAGACGATGTCGGTGGGAACGTTGGCACTCATGCCCAGCAATTCACACATGTGCCTGGCTCCGTCCTAGACCCGTGGCTCGACCCGGCCACCAGCGGCGCCGGGGCGGCGTGGCGGTACCGGTGCGGGATCGTCGCGGTAGCGGTCGCGGCGGTCGGCCGTCACCTCGGCCGGTGCGGTCACCTGCGCATCCTCGGCGGCCTGGCGCTTGGCTGCGGCCTCGGCCTGTTCGCGGCGGGCACGGGCGCGCTTTTCCAGCGGCCAGCGGATGAACACGAACACGGCGTACAGGGCGAAGGCGATCAGGCCATACATGGCCAGATCGGAGGCAGCGCGCCAGGCGTTGTTGCCGACCTTGAAGGCGACATCCAGGGCAGTGATGGCGATGGCCGGGGCAAAGGCCTCCTTGACCGGGTCGACGATGGTCGGGGTCAGCAGCAGCACCGCCACGATTACCCGCAGCGGCTCGCGCAGCCAGCGCCACATCCAGCCGGTGAGCTTGAAACTCACCCACAGGCAGCCCAGGGCGGCAAAGGCGTACAGCCCCCAGGCGAGGGTATAGTCGTTCTCGGTCATGGTGTTCGTGCAAGCCAGGCAAAGAGGCGCCTATGATAAACACTTTTGCGGGCGCAGGCGCCCCCCAGTCCTCAGCCCAGAGATCGCCCATGTCGACCACCCAACCCCCGATCGCCCACCAAGCCGAAGGCGCCGACCCCTACGCCTGGCTGCAAGACCGCGACACGCCCGAAGTGCTGGCCTACCTGCACGCCGAGAACGCCTACCAGCAAAGCTGCCTGGCCGAACAGGCGCCCCTGCGCGAACAGCTGTTCGAGGAAATCAAGGGCCGCATCCTGGAAACCGACCTGTCGCTGCCCTCGCCGTGGGGCCCGTACCTGTACTACACCCGCACCACCGTGGGCGACGAGTACCCCCGCCACTACCGCTGCCCGCGCCCGGCCGACGACAGCAACACGGTCGATGAAAGCCAGGAGCAACTGCTGCTCGACCCCAACGAGCTGGCCGCCGGCGGCTTCCTGGCCCTGGGCGCCTTCAACGTCAGCCCCGACCACAAGCTGTTGGCCTACAGCCTCGATACCAGCGGCGACGAAATCTACACCCTGTACATCAAGGACCTGGCCAGCGGCTGCCTCAGCGCCCTGCCCTTCGAGGATTGCGATGGCAGCATGACCTGGGCCAACGACAGCCGCACGCTGTTCTTCGCCCAGCTGGACGACACCCACCGCCCCTGGCGCCTGCTGCGTCACACCCTCGGTGAGGAAGGTGCGCAGCAAGTGTTCGAGGAGGCCGACGGGCGTTTCTTCCTGCACTGCTACCGCGCCAGCTCCGAGCGCCAGCTGGTGCTGCTGCTCAACAGCAAGACCACCAGCGAGGCCTGGGTGCTCGATTCCGCGACCCCGCACGCCGACTTCCAGTGCCTGGCGCCGCGCGAGGAAGGCCACGAGTACTTCCCCGACCATGGCCAGCTCGACGGCCAGTGGCGCTGGTTCATCCGCAGCAACCAGCACGGCATCAACTTCGCGTTGTTCCAGGCCCCCGCCGACCAAGTGCCCACCCGCGAGCAGTGGCAGGTGCTGGTGGCGCACCGCGACGACATCATGCTCGAAGGCCTGAGCCTGAACGCCGAGGCCCTGAGCCTGAGCCTGCGCGAAGGTGGCCTGCCGATCATCGAGGTGCACCCGCGAGGCCTTGCGGCCTACCGCGTCGAACTGCCGGACGCCGCCTACAGCCTCTACGTGCAGGACAGCCTGGAGTTCGCAAGCCCACGCATCCGCCTGCGCTACGAAGCCCTCAACCGCCCAGCCCAGGTGCGACAGCTGGCGCTCGCCAGCGGCCAGCAGCAAGTGCTCAAGCAAACCCCGGTGCTCGGCCCCTTCAATGCCGACGACTACATCAGCCAGCGCCTGTGGGCCACCGCCAAGGACGGCACGCAGGTGCCGATCAGCCTGGTGCAGCGCCGCGATACGCTAGGCCAGCCCGTGCCGCTGTACCTCTATGGCTACGGTGCCTACGGCGAAAGCCTCGACCCCTGGTTCTCCCACGCCCGCCTGAGCCTGCTCGAACGCGGCGTGGCTTTCGCCATCGCCCATGTGCGTGGCGGCGGCGAGCTGGGCGAGGCCTGGTACCGCGCGGGCAAGCAGGAGCACAAGCAGAACAGCTTCGATGACTTCATCGCCTGCGCCGAGCACCTGATCGCCGAGGGCGTGACCACCCGCGAGCGCCTGGCCATCAGCGGCGGCAGTGCCGGGGGGCTGCTGATAGGCGCGGTGCTCAACCAGCGCCCGGAGCTGCTGCGCTGCGCCATCGCCGAGGTGCCCTTCGTCGACGTGCTCAACACCATGCTCGACCCCGAACTGCCGCTGACCGTCACCGAATACGACGAATGGGGCAACCCCGAGGAGCCCGAGGTATACGACCGGATCAAGGCCTACGCCCCCTACGAGAACGTCAAGGCCCAGGCCTACCCGGCGATGCTGGTGGTCGCCGGCTACAACGACAGCCGTGTGCAGTACTGGGAGGCGGCCAAGTGGGTCGCACGCCTGCGTACCCGCAAGACCGACGACCACCTGCTGCTGCTCAAGACCGAGATGGGCGCCGGCCACGGCGGCATGAGCGGACGCTACCAGGGGCTGCGCGACGTGGCCTTGGAATATGCGTTCGTCTTCAATGAGCTGGGCGTGGTGTAAAACGCGTTTTTCGTTGTCATAGGCTTCGGACAATCGCCGGATAGAAGAACAACACATGCCCGACCCGACTCACCTCAATAGCGAAATCCGCGACATGCTCCTGGACTGCGGGCTGTTCGACAGCCTGCAACCCGCCGACTGCCTGGCCGCCGCCGGTTACTTCAGCCTGGCCAGCATGAGCGAAGGCGAAACCATCTTCCAGGAAGGCGACGCCGGCACCTTCATGTGCATCCTGCATCGTGGCGTGGTGTCGGTGCGCAAGACCGACGGCAGTGGCCAGCAAGTGGAAATCGCCACCCTGCGCAAGGGCCGGGCCTTTGGCGAGATGGCCGTGCTCGACGGTGAACGGCGCTCGGCCAGTTGCGTGGCGGCCAGCGATTGCCAACTACTCACCCTGGGCAAGGATTCGCTGGACAAGATGCTCAACGAAGCCCCGCGCATCGCTGCACGCATCATCCGTGCCCTGGCCGTGGCGCTGTCCAGGCGCCTGCGCATGCAGGACGGCCAGCGCCTGGCACAGCAGGTCTAGTCGTCTTTCGGCGGCGCCTTGCCGGGGTCGGGCGACAAGCCTGGCAGGGGCTGGTCCTTCGGCGGGCCGGGTACCGGCATCGGCGGCAGCAAGGGCGCGCCGGGCTGGCTGTCACCGGCCTTGGGCGGCGTGCTGGGGGTGATCTGCGGGTATGGCGTGGGCGTGGCCGTACCTGGCGCGCCGGGCACCGGGGTGACGATTCGCGGCGTTTGGCCGGCCTCGGCCAACGGCATGGCCAGCAGCAGCCATGTTGCGAGGAGCGCAGGGAACATCAGCAACCTCCTGTCGGGAACCTTCCTACAGGCTAAGCCCAAGTTGAGGTTTCTGCCTGTCCGATCGTACCCATGGCGCGCTAAACTCAAGGCATTACCGTCATTGGCCCGCTCAACACCAAGGAACCGCCATGAGTTCTGCTTCCACCTCCGCCGCCACCGCCCGCCTCGACCGCATCCTCGCCGATGCCAAGCGCGACAAGGAAATGGGCTACCGCGACAAGGCCCTGAAAATGTACCCCCACGTCTGCGGCCGCTGCGCCCGCGAGTTCTCCGGCAAGCGCCTGTCGGAGCTGACCGTGCACCACCGCGACCACAACCACGACAACAACCCCCAGGACGGCTCCAACTGGGAACTGCTGTGCCTGTACTGCCACGACAACGAGCACTCGCGCTACACCGACCAGCAGTACTTCAGCGATGGCTCGTTGAGCACGCCGAAGATCGACAAGGCCACTCACAACCCGTTCGCCGGGCTGGCCAGCTTGCTGAAGAAGGACTGACCGTCGATTCATCCGCCCACAGCGTCGGCAAGCCCGTATAATCGCGCTTTTTTTGCGAAGGTCCCCGACCCGTGGCGAACAAACGGTACAGCTGCATCGGCCTGTTCAACCCCAAGTCTGCCGAGAACGTCGGCTCGGTCATGCGTGCGGCAGGCTGCTACGGCGTCAACTCGGTGTTCTATACCGGCAAGCGCTATGAGCGCGCCCGCGACTTCGTCACCGACACCAAGCGGGTGCACTACGACATCCCGCTGATCGGCATCGACGACCTGCAACGCATCATTCCCCTGGGCTGCACGCCGGTGGCGGTGGAGCTGGTCGAGGGCGCCCGCCCGCTGCCCGAATACACCCACCCCGACCGCGCGATCTACATCTTCGGCCCCGAAGACGGCAGCCTCGATGCCAGCGTGCGCGCCTGGTGCGAAGAAACCATCTACATCCCCACCGAGGGCTGCATGAACCTCGCCGCAACCGTCAACGTGGTGCTCTACGACCGCCTGGCCAAGGGCCTGAACACCCGCTCGGGCCCCAAGTTCAAGTAGCCTCGCCTGGCCTTTGGGCAATTGCCGGGAACAGCACGTGGCTACGTGCTGTCAGTTGCAAACACCCCAAAGGAGAGGTTCCCATGCGCGATACTCATTCGGCATCCGACAGCAACGTCCACGGCTGGGAGCGCGCCAGCTCGCTGGCCGGTGGCGCATTGATGATCGGCAAAGGGCTGCGCCACGGCGGCGCGATCGGCCTGTTGCAGGTGGTGGTCGGTGGCCTGGCCCTGGCCCGTGGTGTCAGTGGACATTGCTCGACCAAGGCCTGGTGGCAGCGTCATCGCGCCGAGTACCTGGGCCTGCGTGCAGACATTCAGCGCAGCGCACGCGAGCTGCAAGCGCTCAAGGCCAGCGCCGATGCCGCGACGCGAGCGGTCACGGTGACAGGCAAGGACCCGCTGGCAAGCTAGCAGCGATCTAGGCTGCCGACCTCGGTTACCGGGGAGGGGCTGGCGCCGGGCCTTTGCCCAGGCCTTTGAACCAGTCCTGCTTGTCTTTTTGCGGAACAGGCAAGCAGACATACTTGTCGCTTCCTCGGGGCTGGGTCATGGTGCCGGCGATATAGCGCAAGGGGATCGGGTTGAAAAACGTTGCTTCGCGCACGCCTCCCTTGTGCACGAACCCGACGAGCTCCGAGCTTTGCGGGCTTTGCCCGGTGTAGATCAAATAGAAGTCATCCTTGTCCAGCAGGTCGGCCAAAGGTACTTGTTTGACCACGTTCAAGTTCTTGTCGAGCGAGAGGGCCACCAGCTCGTTGTCGGGAATGCTGATCTTGTACAGTTGCCCCTTGCCTTCGTAAGCCCCCGAGGTCGCCAGCGACGTTGCTACAACGCCATGTTGGGGAGAGCCCTGAAGAAACATTTTCAGGTCGATAGCCTTTGGTCTTTCGCTTTTGAACTGCTCGAACAGGTCATACCCTTCTTTTCTGTCGGCACGCCGATAGCGAGGTTCAAAGCCATTTTCATGTATGTCCGATTGAAAGAAGTTGCGATCGTCACCTCGGTAGAAATCCATACTCAGCTTCCCAACAGGTCGTCGATATCCGCTTCCGGGGCCGGAAGGCGGGGCTCAACTACCTAACGTTCGAGCCGAGGTTTTTATTCCTGCGTTTTTTTGCCTGGCTACACGCCTCCAGAAGCGGTTGCGTCCAAAGAGGCCCGCTACTTCAGCAGCTTGCTCTGCAACACCTCGGACTCGCGTCCCAACACACTTTCGCTGAGCTGGATGAACATCTCGGTGCTGACACTCGGCACACGCATCAGCGCACGGGTGACGTCGTCCAGCGAGCGCTTGTCGTGGTTGTGCAGGCGAATTTCCCGATCCAGCGTCTGCAACAGCAACACGCCCCGCGCCACCTGGGCGGCATCCACCTGATCGCCGCGCAGGGTCTTCACCTTCGCCGCTTTCTTGTTCAGGCGCGCCTGCAAGGCCTGGTAGCGGTCGTCGCTGATCCCCCCGGCACGGCGTAGCACTTCGGTGGCGTAGTATTCGGTCAGGCTCTCGCCGACCCAGTCGCTGCGGTCGTGGTCGTTGATCTGCGCGAACAACTGCACCAGTTCGCGCAGCAGCGGGCTGGTACCGCGCTCGTCGATCAAGGGCCGGCTGCTGTGCAGGTACAGCGAGTTATGTGCGGCGCGCGCGCCCCGCCACATGTCGTCGCGCGCCCCCACTACCAAGACCTTGGAGGGGTTGCGCGGGAACACTGCTTGCAATTGTGGCCAGACGAACGTCAGCAAGGTCAGTGTGTCCATGCGCCGCATGCCCTGCCCTTGCGGCGCGGCCACGGTCACTTCGGTATCGCCCAGCCGCGCGCGGCGGCTGCCCAGGTTGCCGGCCAGCACCCAACCGGTGGGGCGGTCGAACAACCGCGAGACATTGTCGATACGAAACTTCTGCTTGCCGATGCGCGGCCAGGCGGTCTCGACGCTCCAGCCTGCCGGCAGTTCGAAGGCCAGGCGCGCGGCCAGCTCGGTGCCGTCCTGCTGGTCGAGGCGTGCCGGGGGTACCAACTGCTCGCCACGCAGCAGCGCCCAGTGCTCGGTGATACGCGCCTCGTGCACACCGCCCTTGGGCTGCGCGTCGAGACGTACGCGATAGGTCAGGCTGGTCTTGCCTGGCGCAGGGCGCCACACACCGCGCTTGCCCTGCTGCTGCCATTGGCCGTCGGCAAGAAAATCGCTATAGCTGGCCGTGCCCTCCAGGTCGAAGTCCAGGCTGCGCACCGCGCTGCCCTCGGACAGGGTCAGGCGTACCTCGGCCTGGCCGTTTTGCGGCAGCAGGCGTACCTGGTAGTCCAGCTCGACCTTCTTCGCCCAGGCCGGGGAGCAGGCCAACAGGCCCAGGAGCAGCAACAACGGGCGACGCATATAGAAACTCCTTGTTCCCCAGAGGCGAATACGCAGCAGCTTCAGCCGGCGCGAAAAATCAGGTGGTCTTCCCAGTCGTCTTCATCCACATCACTCTCACTGAGCATGCGCCCGGACTGGGAGATACGCTGCTCGTGGACCTGCGAGCGGTCGCCGCACACCAGGTGGTGCCAGGGCGGCAGGTCCTTGCCCTCGCTGACCAGGCGGTAGCCACAAGTGGTTGGCAACCACTTGAACTGGTCGGCCTTGCCCGGCGTGAGCTGGATGCAGTCGGGTACGTGAATGAAACGGTTGGGGTAGTCGCTGCACTGGCAGGTGGTCATGTCCAGCAGTTTGCAGGCGATTCGCGTGTAATAGACGCTGTTGTCGTCCTCGTCCTCGAGTTTTTGCAGGCAGCACAGGCCGCAGCCGTCGCAAAGCGACTCCCATTCCTGCGGGCTGAGTTGTTCGAGGGTCTTGCGCCGCCAGAAAGGCGCGGGGTCGGCGATCATCACACGGGTTCCTGCGTTGAACTTGAAGCCGCGGCACGCGGCGGCGCCAGTCTAGAGGCTGGCTTTGGGCAACACCAGACCGCTTGTCAGTCCTGGGCGGACACAGTAGCGTGCAAACTTTCCCCACGCCCCCCCTGGAGCCCCCATGAGTGCAACCCCACGCATTGCCGACCATGCCATCGACGAGCAGTTCATCAACCGCTGGTCGCCACGGGCCTTCACCGCCGAACCGATCAGCGAACAGACCCTGCTGAGCTTCCTGGAAGCCGTGGCGCTTCCTTTACGCGCGCCGCGACACGCCGCACTGGGAGCGTTTCCTGAGCCTGCTGGTGCCCTTCAACCGTAGCTGGGCGCAGCAGGCCTCGGCGCTGGTGGTGGTGATCTCCAAGAGCACCTTCGCCGCCCCCGGCAGCAGCGAGGAAAAACCGGCGCTGTGGCACACCTTCGACACCGGTTCCGCCTGGGGCCACTTGGCGCTGCAAGCCACCCTCAGCGGCTGGCACACCCACGGCATGGCCGGGTTCGACCAGGCCTTGGCGCGCACTGAGCTGAAAGTGCCGCAAGGGTATGAGCTGCATGCCATGGTGGCGATCGGCAAGCTGGGCGACAAGGCGAGCCTGGAGGAAGGCTTGCAGGCGCGTGAAATGCCAAGCCCGCGTCGGCCGTTGAGCGAGTTGGCGGCTGAGGGGGATTTCAGCCTGTAAGGTCTTGATCTCGCCACGCGGGGTCGGCACTACCATCACGACCTCGCCGACGCCAGCCACCTTGGCCGGGATGGCGTTCATCAGTACCGACGACGGGTA
>NZ_JBNNVR010000111.1:0-15586 GCF_050280645.1 Pseudomonas sp. NPDC089554 | reverse complement strand
GTTGCTGGCGCCAGTGCTGCAACCAGTCGTTGGACAACACTGGTCTGGGCATCGTAACGTGCCTGGGCAATGACAAAGCTACCGTCACCGAAAACCTGCGCAAGAGCCGTCCGGGCATCCGTTACAACCCGGAATACAAGGAAATGGGGCTGCGTAGCCAGGTTTCCGGCTCCATCGACCTCAACCTCGAAGAGCTGATCGACCGCAAGGTCTACCGCTTCGTCGGCCACGCCGCTGCCTACGCCTACCTGGCGATGCAGGATGCGATCAAGGACGCCGGCCTCACCGAAGAACAGGTTTCCAACCCGCGCACCGGTCTGGTAGCAGGCTCCGGCGGCGCATCGACCCTGAACCAGATGGAAGCGCTGGACACCCTGCGCGAGAAAGGCGTCAAGCGCGTCGGCCCGTACCGTGTCACCCGCACCATGGGCAGCACCGTCTCGGCGTGCCTGGCCACTCCGTTCAAGATCAAGGGCATCAACTACTCGATCTCCTCGGCCTGCGCCACCAGTGCACACTGCATCGGCACCGCACTGGAGCAGATCCAGTGGGGCAAGCAGGACATCGTCTTCGCCGGTGGCGGTGAAGAAGAGCACTGGAGCCAGTCGTTCCTGTTCGATGCCATGGGCGCCCTGTCGACCAAGCGTAACGAAACCCCAGAACTGGCTTCGCGCGCCTACGACGCCGACCGTGACGGCTTCGTCATCGCCGGCGGCGGCGGCATGGTGGTGGTCGAGGAGCTGGAACACGCTCTGGCCCGTGGTGCCAAGATCTACGCCGAAATCGTCGGCTACGGCGCCACCTCCGATGGCTACGACATGGTTGCCCCGAGTGGCGAAGGTGCGATCCGCTGCATGCAGCAGGCGCTGAGCACCGTCGATACTCAAATCGACTACCTGAACACCCACGGCACCTCCACCCCGGTCGGCGATGTTGCCGAGATGAAGGGCGTGCGTGAAGTATTCGGCGACAAGGCACCGAAGATCAGCTCGACCAAGAGCCTGTCGGGTCACTCGCTGGGCGCCGCTGGCGTGCACGAGGCGATCTACTGCCTGCTGATGATGGAAAACAACTTCATCGCCGGCTCCGCCAACATCGACGAGCTGGACCCGGCGGTCGCCGACCTGCCGGTACTGCGTCAAACCGAAGAAAACGCCAAGATCGACACGGTCATGAGCAATAGCTTCGGCTTCGGCGGCACCAACGCCACCCTGGTGCTCAAGCGCTGGGAAGGCAAGTAAGCCGTAACGCATGAACGAAAACGCCCCGACTGGTTCGGGGCGTTTTTTTGCCTGTGGCTTTTGTAGTCAGCGCATTGGCAGCATCACTTCCTCCTGGGCAATACCGCCAAGAAATTCTCCAGCGCCACCTTACGCGCCACCGCCTCCGGCAAGGCATCCAGGAACGGGTCGAACCCGTGCATCTGCTCACCTACACTGCCGAACCGCCCCACCACATCAGACCCCAGCATGAACCGGTCCGGGAAGCGCTCGACCAACTTCAGCCACTGCGCCTTCGGTTTGCCCTGCTTATCCAGCAGATAAGGCCGCAGCACGCTCCAAGACAGGTCGATGTACAGGTTCGGGTAGTCCTCCAGCAAGCGCGTCACCACCGGCAAGAGGAATTCCATCTGCGTCTGGTGCCGATGGATCTCCATGCTCGCACCGGCATGGGCCCAGATGAAGCGGGTATGCGGGTGATTACGCAGCGGCTCTTCCAGCTCTGCCAGGTACAGCGGGTTACGCTCACGCTTGGAGGTGATGTTGGAATGCACCAGCACCGGCAGGTCGCGCTCGGCCGCCAGGTGATAGATGCGGGTCATCGCTTCGTTGTTGGCCCGCGGCGTGTCACCGCTGGTCAGCGCCGTGAGGTCGTCGTGCCGGGTGAACACCTCGCCAATGCCCTGCCAAAGCCCAGGGTAGAGCTCCAGCATGCGCTCGATATGGCTGACGGCGTTCTTGTCCACCGGGTTGAAACCCGAGAGGAACGGGTGAAAGCGCCGCCGCTGCTCGGGTGCAAGCTTTTGCACGGCGGCGGCGACATGGATGTCGGTAGCGCTGAACCAGTAGGCATCGGCATCGTCGCCGGCGTAATAGCGCGGACGCTTGGGCTCATCCTCGTGCCATTTCTTCGCCACGGGAATGCCAGAAATCATCGCGTGCTCGACCCCTGCCTTGTCCATGGCTTCGAGCAACGCCGACATGCCTTCGGTTTCCTGGAAGAAGTCGACATAGTGCAGGTGGGCATCGCTGTAGCGGTAGTCACGCGCCTGTGCGGCCTGGCACAGCAGGCCTGAGAGCAACACGCAAGCCAGTATCCTGGCAGTCATGGGCAACCTTCCTTATTCGAATACGAACAGAGTAGACCGGTTGGCCCATCGAGCGGTTCAGCCCCGGACGCCAACCCGTTATGCTGTGGCCACCTACCCATCGGAGTCCGAACATGAGCAGCCCCCTGGTCATACGCCCACGCGCCGAATCGGTCGAGGGCCAGCCGATCCTGCGCCCACTGCCGTCCGCCCAATGCCGCAGCGTTGGCCCCTTCGTGTTCTTCGACCATATGCTGGCGACCGACTACGCCCCGGGCCACGGAATGGATATGCGCCAACACCCGCACATCGGCCTGTCGACCCTGACCTACCTGTTCGAAGGCGAGGTCCTGCACAAGGACAGCCTGGGCTCCAACCAGCACGTGCGGCCCGGCGATGTCAGCTGGATGACCGCCGGCCACGGCATCGCCCATGTCGAGCGCACGCCCGCCGAGGCTGTAGCCAAAGGCTCGCGCCTGCATGGTCTGCAAGTGTGGCTGGCATCGCCAAAGGAGGCCGAACAGATCGACCCGAGCTACAGCCACCACCCGGCCGCCAGCCTGCCGGTCAGCGACAACCTGGGCGTGCGGATCTGCATGATCGCAGGTTCCGGGTTCTGCCTTGAGTCGCCGGTACCGGTGCTCTCCCCTACCCTCTATGCGCACGTGCGCATGCAACCGGCGACCACGCTGATCGTGCCGACCGAGCATGTGCAACGTGCCGTGTACCTGCTCGATGGTCAGCTGGCAGTGGATGGCGATGAGCTCGAGGCGCACAACATGCTTGTGTTGCCCGAGGGCGAGCAGGCGGTGCTGTATGCCGAAAGCGAGTGCGACCTGGTGCTGGTTGGCGGAGCGCCGCTGGATGGGCCCCGGCGGATGAACTGGAACTTCGTCGCCAGCGACCCAGCGCGGATAGACCAGGCGCGGGCGCGTTGGTCGGCAGGAGATTGGCCGGTTGTGCCTGGGGAGTCCGAGCGCATCGAACTGCCCCGCTGAGGTGAAGGGGCTGCTTTGCAGCCCCGGCACTATCAACCCTTGAACACTTCTTCCAGCAGGTTGTGCATCGCCTTGAAGGCGCGCTCGGCGGTGCGCCGGTCGTACTGCATCTTGCCTGGAACATTGGCGTTCGGGTCGGTGAACGAGTGCACCGCGCCGCCATAGCTGAGCAATTGCCAGTCGACCTTGGCGGCGTTCATCTCGTCCTCGAACGCCGGCAGTTGCTCCTTCGGCACCAGCGGGTCGGATGCGCCGTGCAGCACCAGTACCGAGCCTTTGATCTGCTTGGCGTCCTCGGTATTCGGGGTGTCCAGCGTACCGTGGAACGATACGGCGGCCTTCAGGTCGGCACCGGTACGCGCCAACTCCAGCGCGCAGCAGCCGCCGAAGCAGAAGCCAAAGGTCGCGACCTTGCCTGGCGCCAGCAAGGCCTTGGACTGCCCCAACAGTTGCGCCAACGCTTCCTTCATGCGCCTGCGCAGCTCGGCGCGATCGCTCGCCAACGGTGTCATTGCCAAACCCGCCTCAGCGGCATCGGACGGACGTACCGACTGTCCATACAGGTCAGCGATCAACACCACATACCCTTTTTCGGCCACTTCCTTGGCAATGCGCTCAGCCCCCTCGCTGATGCCCATCCAGTTTGGCGCCATCACCAATGCCGGTTGCGGCAGCGCACCTGGCGCATAGACCAAGCGGCTCTCGTAGGTTTTCCCGGACAGGTGATAGACCAGCGACTCGACGGTTACCTTGCTCATTGATCACTCCTTTGGCTTTTCACGGACTACAGAATGAAAAAAGCCCGCCGAAGCGGGCTTTTCATGCATCAACTCAAGCAGACAGTTCGACCAGCAGCTTGTTCAGGCGACGAACGTATGCCGCCGGATCCTTCAGGCTGTCGCCGGCCGCCAGGGCCGCCTGGTCGAACAGAATGTGCGACAGCTCCGCGAAGCGGTCCTCGCTCTGCTCGTTGTCCAGTTTCTCGATCAGCGGGTGGCTGGGGTTGAATTCGAAGATCGGCTTGGAATCCGGCACCTTCTGCCCGCTGGCTTCGAGGATCTGGCGCATCTGCAGGCCGAGGTCCTGTTCACCGATGGCCAGGATCGCCGGCGAGTCGGTCAGGCGGTGCGAAACACGCACCTCGGCAACACTGTCGCCCAGGGCTGTCTTCAGGCGCTCGACCAGGCCTTCTTTCTCTTTCGCCACTTCTTCCTGGGCTTTCTTGTCTTCTTCGGAATCCAGCTTGCCCAGGTCCAGGTCACCACGGGCGACGTCGACGAACTGCTTGCCGTCGAACTCGCTGAGGTAGCTCATCAGCCACTCGTCGATGCGGTCGGTCAGCAGCAGCACTTCGATGCCTTTCTTGCGGAACACTTCCAGGTGCGGGCTGTTCTTGACCTGGGCGTAGGTTTCGCCGGTCAGGTAGTAGACCTTGTCCTGGCCTTCCTGGGCGCGGGCCAGGTAGTCGGCCAGGGCAACGCTCTGCTCGCCGCTGTCGTCCTGGGTGGAGGCGAAGCGCAGCAGGCCGGCGATCTTCTCCTTGTTGGCGAAATCTTCCGCCGGGCCTTCCTTGAGCACCTGGCCGAAGTTCTTCCAGAAGCCCTTGTACTGCTCCGGCTCGTTCTTGGCCAGCTTCTCCAGCATGTCCAGCACGCGCTTGGTCAGTGCCGACTTCATCGAGTCGATGATCGGGTCCTTCTGCAGGATCTCGCGCGAAACGTTCAGCGACAGGTCGTTGGAGTCAACCACACCCTTGATGAAACGCAGGTACAGCGGCAGGAACGACTCGGCCTGGTCCATGATGAACACACGCTGCACGTACAGTTTCAGGCCGCGTGGTGCTTCGCGCTGGTACAGGTCGAACGGCGCGCGGGCCGGCACGTACAGCAGCGAGTTGTATTCGAGCTTGCCTTCGACCTTGTTGTGGCTCCAGGCCAGCGGGTTTTCGAAGTCATGGCCGATGTGCTTGTAGAACTCCTGGTACTCCTCGTCCTTGATCTCGGTACGAGAACGGGTCCACAGGGCGCTGGCGCGGTTGACGGTTTCCCATTCCTGGGCTGGCTTTTCCTCGCCTTCGGCGGCGTCGGCCTGCTCCTGGGGCAGCTGGATCGGCAGCGCGATGTGGTCGGAGTATTTCTTGATGACGTTGCGCAGGCGCCAGCCATCGGCGAACTCCTGCTCGTCCTTCTTCAGGTGCAGGACGATGCGGGTGCCGCGCTGTGGTTTCTCGACAGTGGCAACTTCGAAGTCACCTTCGCCCTTGGACGACCAATGCACGCCTTCGGCAGCCGACAGGCCGGCACGGCGGCTATAGACATCGACCTGGTCGGCGACGATGAACGCCGAGTAGAAGCCGACACCGAACTGGCCGATCAGGTGCGAGTCTTTCTTCTGGTCGCCCGTGAGGTTCTTCATGAAGTCGGCGGTGCCGGACTTGGCGATGGTGCCCAGGTGAGCGATGACGTCGTCACGGCTCATGCCGATGCCGTTGTCTTCGAGGGTGACGGTACCGGCGTCCTTGTCGAAGCTCACGCGGATCTTCAGGTCGGCATCGCCTTCGAGCAGTTCAGGCTTGGCCAGCGCTTCGAAGCGCAGCTTGTCGGAAGCGTCGGAGGCGTTGGAGATCAGCTCGCGCAGGAAGATCTCTTTATTCGAATACAGCGAATGGATCATGAGGTGCAGCAGTTGCTTCACCTCGGTCTGGAAGCCCAGGGTTTCTTTTTGAGTCTCCACACTCATGTTCGTCAAACTCCAATCTGATGGCAGTGGTCGCCAGCGGCCCGGTTGGCCTGCATTACGGCGGCGGATGTCCAGCAGATGGGGGCAGGCCCGAGTATTTCAAGGGCTTTTTTATTTCGAGGGCATCTGCGGCTCGATCTTGAAATGTGCCCGCGCGGTGGCGATAGGCGCCTCGCGGTCACCCTGCCAGGCCGTGATCGCCACGTTGGTCACCCGGCGGCCCTGGCGCCACAGTTGGCATTGGGCATAGGTGTCGCGGTAGTGCCCGGCACGCAGGTAGTCGATGGAAAAATCGATGATCTTCGGAATGCTCGCGCTCTCGCTGAAGATCAACAGGTACAGCGCCGCAGAAAGCTCCATGAAGCCTGCAATCACCCCGCCGTGGATGGCCGGCAGCAATGGGTTGCCGATGTTGTCCTGGTTGGCGGGCAGGCAGAACAGCAGGTCATCGCCCTGGCGTTGGCACTGGATGCCGATCAGCCCGGCATAGGGGATCAACGCCAGCAACGGTGCATAGTCACCCCTGGCATGAGCTTCGTTGAGCTGCTGGCGTACGTCAGCGGGAATCATGCCCTGCCCTCCTTGAGGGCGCCGCCGAAGCGGATGCCGCCCTTGGCCTCCTGGCCCAGGCGCATGAAAGTGCCCACCACTTGGCAGATAGGCTGCTCGGGGTCGTCCTGGTAGGCCGTGCCGCGGGTGAAGATGACGTCGCGGGTGACCCGGTAGCACTGGGCGTGGCCGAAGATCTCCTTGTCAGGCTCGGCCGGGTGCATGTAGTCGATGCGCAGGTCCAGGGTCGGGCACACCTCGAAGCGCGGCAGTACGCAAAGGGTGGCCATGCCACAGGTGGTGTCCATCAAGGTGGTCAAGGCGCCGCCATGTACCGCGCCGGTCTGCGGGTTGCCGACGATGGCTGGCGACCAGGGCAGTACCAGGGTCATGCCATCGGCATCGGCGTGGTGAACACGCATCTTCAACAACTGGCAATGGCGCAGCGCCGAAAGAAAACGCTCGGCCATGGCTACAAGGGCGGTTTCGCTCATGGGTGCATGCTTTCCCTGCTGATATTCACCCACGCACAGGGCGTGGAAAAAGTCTATGTAGATCGGGGCGTTAACTATCTTCAACAAATGTTGAACTTATTCCACCGCCCTGCGTTCGAAGGTTACAAGTAAGTTATTCCACAAGGAGAAACACCCCATGCGTAAACCTTTTGCTTTTGCTCTGATGCTGGCTGCTGCCATGGGCCTGGCTGCTTGCGATAAAGCGAGCGAAGACAAAGCCCAGGACGCACAGCAACACGCCGAGCAAGCCCAGGAAAAGATGGGCGAAGCTCAGGATAAAATGAACGACGCTGCCAAGGAAAACGCCGAAGCCGCCAAAGATCAGGCCGAAGCGCAGCAGAAAGCCGCTGAAGAAGCCGCACCTGCAACGCCAGCACCAGGCACCGCGCCGACTACCCCTGCTCCGACCGAGCCGGCCAAGCAGTAATCGGCAGTTAAGAAAAAACCGGCGAAAGCCGGTTTTTTTGTGCCTGCGATATCGCTAAAACGCTTCAGTTCGATACCGGCGAAGTGTCTTTGGGTGTTTCAACTGGCGCGTTTTCCGTCGGCGTGAATACCATCACCTCCAATACATCGGAATGAAACTCACGTCGATACAGAATCAGCACAACACCGACACTCATCAACATGAACAACCATGGGCTGATAAACCAACTCAGCATGGCCATGCCGAAGTAATAGGCGCGCAAGCCAAAATTGAACTGGTTGGCCGCCAACGACAATACCCGTGCCGCGCGTGACGCGAAGGCCTTGCGCTCCAGCTCGTTCACCAGGCGTTCGCCGATCATCGGCGCCGAGCCGACCAGCACGGCCGCGAAGTTGTACTGGCGCATGCACCAGCTGAAGGTGAAGAAGGCGTAGACGAAGACCATCGCCAGGCACAGCAACTTGATTTCCGAGATGGCCTGAGTCGCCTGCTGCACCCACGGAAGGTCGGCCAGCAGCGACAGCGCCCGGTCGGAAGAACCGAGCACCGTCAGGATACCGGCCAGGATGATCAGCGTGCTGGAGGCGAAGAACGAAGCATTGCGCTCAAGGTTGCCGATCACGCTAGCGTCGGCGATGCGGTTGTCGCGCAGCAGCATGCGGCGCATCCAGTCTTCGCGGTACAGGTGCAGGACACTGGCCAGGCACGCGGTGTCGCGCGCCTTCCAGGTGGCGTAGCGGGTATAGCCGCCCCAGCACAGGGCGAACCAGGCAATCGCCAGCAGGTTGTCGAGGTTGCTTTGAATGAAATCCATGGGGTTTTCCGAGTGGTCCGGGCGCACAGAAAAGGTAGACCGGGTTTCGACGCTTGCACTTCGGAAAAGGCACCATCAGCCGACTATTTATACGCCAAAAAACAAAAAAACCGCATTCTCATCGAATGCGGGTTCCGGGTTTCTCCGGCTCGGGCGCCCTTGGCTTGTGGCCAGCGCCCGAGACGCGGGGTTACCTCATCAGGCCAGCGCTTCGCGCGGCTTGCCGAGCATGCGGTCGCACAGCACGGCAGCGACCAGGGTCAGTACCGATGGCACCAGCCAGGCCATGCCTTCTTCGCTGAATGGCAGGTGCGCCATGAACTCTGGCAGTACGTGGGCGATGCTGCTGCCCTTGATCGCATCGACGATACCGAACAGCAGCGACACCAGCATGACCGGCGCCAGGATACGCGTCGGCGAGTTCCACAGGTCCTTCACGAAGCTCAGGCCCACCACCACGATGCAAGGTGGGTAGATGGCGGTGAGTACCGGGATCGAGAACATGATCAGCTTGGTCAGGCCAAGGTTGGAGATCAGCAGCGAGAAGCCGGCCAGGATCACCACCAGGGCGCGATAGGACAGCGGCAGCACCTGGCTGAAGTACTCGGCGCAGGCGCAGGTCAGGCCAACAGCGGTGACCAGGCAGGCCAGCGCGATCAGCACGGCGAGGAAGCCACTGCCGAGCGAGCCGAAGGTGTGTTGCACATAGGCATGCAGCACTGCCGCGCCGTTGGTAGCCCCCGCGGCAATCTCGTGGCTGCCCGCACCCAGGCGGAACAGGCTGATGTACACCAGGGCCAGGCCCACACCGGCGATCAGGCCAGCGATGATGGCATAACGAGTGATCAGCTTCGGCGACTCGACACCGCGCGAGCGGATGGCGTTGACGATGACGATACCGAAGACCAGCGCGCCCAGGGTGTCCATGGTCAGGTAACCATCGGAGAAGCCTTTGGAGAACGCGGCGGCGGCGTAGGCTGGCTGCGCTTCACCGATGGTCCCGGCAGGCAGCGCGAAGGCGGCAATACCCAGGATGGCCAGGGCGATGATCTTCAGCGGCGCAAGGAAACGGCCGACGGTGTCGAGCAACTTGCCGGGGTACATGGAGACGGCCAGCACCACGATGAAATACACCAGGCTGTAGATAAACAGCGCCAGCGGGCTTTCACCGGTCAGTGGCGCCACGCCCACTTCGAAGGAAACCGTCGCGGTACGCGGGGTGGCGAACAACGGGCCGACCGAGAGGTAGCACACGGCCGCCAGCAGGCCGCCGAAGAACTTGCCGATCGGGCTACTCAGTGCATCCATGCCGCCACCGACCTTGGCCAGGGCGACCACGGTGATCACGGGAAGGCCAACGGCGGTGACCAGAAAGCCCAGTGCCGCCATCCAGACATGGGGCCCGGATTGCAGACCGACGATAGGCGGGAAGATGATGTTGCCGGCGCCGACGAAAAGCGCGAACGTCATAAAGCCAAGTGCCAGGATGTCCTGGCCTTTTAACACTTTCATTTAAAGAAGTACCACACTGCTGAAATCGGGATTCGAGAGGGAATTTCCCAATGGATGAAGGGAAATGCTGCCCGGCTTGGTGAGCCAGACCCGTTTAGCGTGTCGTTCCCTTTTGGGGAGCGGGCACAGAGTGAGCGCGTAGGGTACCCAATTTGCCCGACAAACGCACTGCAATAGGGCAGGTTGTCCGATGTGCGTATAGGTTTGTCGTCTGAGTGACCGAGGCCTTCGAGGATTCTCCCAGAGGGCGCGGAGTTTTCTGTAGGAATTGGATTAAATATTGGCAACTCCGAAACGACAAAGGCCACCCGAAGGTGGCCTCTGTGCGCGTGGGGGGTGCAGCGTATTACTTCTTGGCTTCCCAGCCAGTCAGCTCGGCCAGGGCCTTGCCGATGTCAGCCAGGGAACGCACGGTTTTTACACCAGCGTCCTGCAGGGCAGCGAATTTCTCGTCCGCAGTGCCTTTACCACCGGAGATGATGGCGCCAGCGTGGCCCATACGCTTGCCCGCCGGAGCGGTAACACCCGCGATGTAGGAAACGACTGGCTTGGTGACGTTGGCCTTGATGTAGGCAGCAGCTTCTTCTTCAGCCGAACCGCCGATCTCACCGATCATGACGATCGCTTCGGTCTTCGGGTCTTCCTGGAACAGCTTCAGGATGTCGATGAAGTTGGAGCCCGGAATCGGGTCACCGCCGATGCCGACACAGGTCGACTGGCCGAAGCCGGCGTCGGTGGTCTGCTTCACAGCTTCGTAGGTCAGGGTGCCGGAACGCGAAACGATACCGACCTTGCCTGGCAGGTGGATGTGACCTGGCATGATGCCGATCTTGCACTCGCCCGGAGTGATGACGCCTGGGCAGTTAGGGCCGATCAGGGTCACGCCCAGTTCGTCGCACTTGACCTTGGCATCCAGCATGTCCAGGGTAGGAATGCCTTCGGTGATGCAGACGATCAGCTTGATGCCGCCGAAGGCCGCTTCCAGGATCGAGTCTTTGCAGAACGGAGCCGGAACGTAGATGACCGAAGCGTCGGCGCCGGTGGCTTCAACGGCTTCCTTGACGGTGTTGAACACCGGCAGGCCCAGGTGAGTGGTGCCGCCTTTGCCTGGGGTCACGCCGCCAACCATCTTGGTGCCGTAGGCGATGGCTTGTTCGGAGTGGAAAGTACCCTGCGAGCCGGTGAAGCCCTGGCAGATGACCTTGGTATCTTTATTGATCAGGACGCTCATTACTTGCCCTCCGCAGCTTTGACAACTTGTTGAGCAGCGTCGGTCAGGCTGGTTGCCGCAATGATGTTCAAACCGCTTTCTGCCAGTACTTTAGCGCCCAGTTCGGCGTTGTTGCCTTCGAGGCGAACGACGACCGGTACTTTAACGCCCACTTCTTTCACTGCACCGATGATGCCTTCGGCAATCATGTCGCAGCGAACGATGCCGCCGAAGATGTTGACCAGTACGGCCGCGACATTGCTGTCGGACAGGATGATCTTGAAGGCTTCGGTCACACGCTCTTTGGTAGCGCCACCACCTACGTCGAGGAAGTTGGCTGGCTTGCCGCCGTGCAGGTTGACGATGTCCATGGTACCCATGGCCAGGCCGGCACCGTTGACCATGCAGCCGATGTTGCCTTCCAGGGCAACGTAGTTCAGTTCGAACTTGGCAGCGTGGGCTTCACGGGCGTCGTCCTGCGACGGGTCGTGGAAGGTCTTCAGCTTAGGCTGACGGTACATGGCGTTGGCGTCGATGTTGATCTTGGCATCGAGGCAGTGCAGGTCGCCGTCGGCCTTGATGACCAGCGGGTTGACTTCCAGCAGGGCCAGGTCGTGGTCCTTGAACAGCTTGGCCAGACCAACGAAGATCTTGGCGAACTGTTGAACTTGCTTGCCTTCCAGGCCCAGCTGGAATGCCAGCTCGCGACCCTGGAACGGCTGAGCGCCGACCAGCGGGTCGATGGTAGCCTTGAGGATCTTCTCAGGAGTGTCGTGAGCGACTTTCTCGATGTCCACGCCACCTTCGGTGGAAGCCATGAACACGATGCGGCGGCTCGAACGGTCGACTACAGCGCCCAGGTACAGCTCTTTGGCGATGTCAGTGCAGGATTCGACCAGGATCTTGGAGACTGGCTGACCGTTGGCGTCGGTCTGGTAGGTCACCAGATTCTTGCCCAACCATTGCGCAGCGAACGCCTTGGCGTCTTCTTTGCTGCGAACCAGCTTGACGCCGCCCGCTTTACCGCGACCACCGGCGTGGACCTGGGCTTTTACGACCCACTCCGAACCACCGATCTTTTCGCAGGCTTCTGCGGCTTGCTCAGGGGTATCGACAGCGAAACCCTTGGAAACTGGCAGGCCGTACTCAGCGAACAGCTGTTTACCCTGATACTCGTGAAGATTCATGCTTTTTACCGTCTTCGTTAGGTACTGCGCTTCGGCGCTGCGCCATTACTGGTGCCGCGCCACCTGTGACCGTTGACCCCGGATTTTTCCGGTGGCTCGGTCCGGCGGACGTTCCGCGGTGAGTCTTGCACGCAAGACCCACGACGGGCAGCCCGCCGTGGTTTCTTATAATTAACGCTTCTTACGGTTGGCCACGTGAATGGCGCCGCCATTCACAGCCAGCGCGGCTTCATGCAGCGCTTCGGACAGGGTCGGATGGCTGAAGACCATCATGCCCAGGTCTTCGGCACTGGTGCCGAATTCCATTGCGATCGCGCCCTGCTGCACCAGTTCGGCAGCCGATGGGCCGATCACGTGAACGCCCAGTACGCGGTCGGTCTTGGCGTCGGCGATGACCTTGACGAAACCACCGGTGTCGTTGGCCGCCATCGCACGGCCGCTGGCCGCGAACGGGAAGGTGCCTACGTTAACCTCAACACCTTCGGCCTTCAAGGCTTGTTCGGTCTTGCCGACCCAGGCGATTTCCGGGTGGGTGTAGATGACCGACGGGATCAGGTCGTAGTTCATCTGGGCCTTGTGGCCCTTGATGCGCTCGACGACCATGATGCCCTCTTCCGAGGCCTTGTGCGCCAGCATCATGCCGCGTACCACGTCACCGATGGCGAAGACGCCCGGCACGCTGGTAGCGCAGTGGTCATCGACGAAGATGTAGCCACGCTCGTCGATGTTCACGCCGCTGTCGGCAGCCAGCAGGTCGGTGGTCACTGGGCGACGGCCGACCGCGACGATCAGCTTGTCGAAGACGATCTTCTGCTCGCCTTCGGCGTTGGTGTAGGTGACTTCGACTTCGTCGCCATTGACTTTCGAGCCGGTGACGCGAGCGCCCAGCTTGATGTCCAGGCCTTGCTTGGTCAGGGTCTTCTGGGCTTCTTTCGACACGGCGGTGTCGGCAGCCATCAGGAAGGTGTCCAGGGCTTCGAGGACGGTGACTTCAGCACCCAGGCGAGCCCAGACCGAACCCAGCTCCAGGCCGATGACGCCAGCGCCGATCACGCCCAGACGTTTCGGAACGGTCTGGAATTCCAGGGCGCCGGTGGAGTCGACGATGACGTTCTGGTCGACCGGAGCCGGTGGGATGTCGATTGGACGCGAGCCGGAAGCCAGGATCACGTTCTCGGCTTCGATGACTTCGACCGAGCCATCAGGCTTGGTGACTTCGACTTTCTTGCCAGCCAGCAGCTTGCCGTGGCCTTGGATCGAGGTAACGCCATTGGCCTTGAACAGGGTGGAAACACCGCTGGTCAGGTTCTTGACGATGCCGGCCTTGCGGCCAACCATCGCGGCGACGTCCATCTTCACTTCGCCAGTGGAGATACCGTGGACGTTGAAGCTCTCTTTGGCTTCCTTGTACTTCCAGGAGCTGTCGAGCAGGGCCTTGGAAGGAATGCAACCCACGTTCAGGCAGGTACCGCCCAGGGCCAGCTTGCCCTCGGCGTCGGTGTATTTCTCGATGCAGGCGGTCGAGAGGCCGAGCTGCGCGGCCTTGATTGCGGCTACGTAGCCGCCAGGACCTGCACCAATCACTACCACGTCGAATTTCTGGGTCATAAAAGATTCCTTTTAAGCTTCAAGCGGCAAGCTGCAAGCCGCAAGACCACAGGCTCCGGATCGAAGCCTGTCGCTTGCGGCCTGCAGCCGCGTCATTAGATGTCCAGCAGCAGACGAGCCGGGTCTTCCAGCAGGTTCTTGATGGTCACCAGGAAGGTTACCGCTTCCTTGCCGTCGATCAGGCGGTGATCGTAGGACAGTGCCAGGTACATCATCGGGCGAATGACCACTTGGCCATTGATCGCCATCGGACGCTGGATGATGTTGTGCATGCCCAGGATCGCAGCTTGCGGCGGGTTGACGATCGGGGTCGACATCATCGAGCCGAAGGTACCACCGTTGGTGATGGTGAAGGTACCGCCGGTCATCTCTTCGATGGCCAGCTTGCCGTCACGGGCTTTCTTGCCGAAGGTGGCGATGCCGTTCTCGATTTCCGCCAGGCTCATCGACTCGGCGTTACGCAGTACCGGTACCACCAGGCCACGGTCGCTGGAGACGGCAACGCCGACGTCCGCATAGCCGTGGTAGACGATGTCGTTGGCATCGATCGAGGCGTTGACCGCTGGGTAGCGCTTCAGCGCTTCGGTAGCGGCCTTGACGAAGAACGACATGAAGCCCAGGCGTACGCCGTTGTGGGACTTCTCGAACAGGTCCTTGTACTTCGCACGCAGGGCCATGACTTCGGTCATGTCGACTTCGTTGAAGGTGGTCAGCATGGCCATGGTCGACTGCGCTTCGACCAGACGGTCGGCGATCTTGGCACGCAGGCGGGTCATTGGTACGCGCTTCTCGGTGCGATCGCCTGCCGCGACGACAACTGGAGCAGCGGCAGCAGCAGCTGGCTTGGCAGCCGGGGCAGCGGCCGGAGCCGACTTCTTGTTGGCGACGGCAGCAACGACGTCTTCCTTGGTCACGCGACCGCCTTTGCCGGTGCCGGCAACGCTAGCCAGGTCGATGCCGTTCTCTTCGGCCAGCTTGCGCGCGGCAGGCGCGGCGACCGGGTCGTCTTCGCCAGCGTCGGCAGCAGCAGCGGCTGGAGCGGCAGCAGCCGGGGCGGCGGCAGGTGCAGCGGCAGCAGCGCCGCCTTCAACGATCGAACCCAGGACTTCGTC
This sequence comes from Pseudomonas sp. NPDC089554, assembly GCF_050280645.1. Classification (NCBI taxonomy): domain Bacteria; kingdom Pseudomonadati; phylum Pseudomonadota; class Gammaproteobacteria; order Pseudomonadales; family Pseudomonadaceae; genus Pseudomonas; species Pseudomonas sp. NPDC089554. The sequence goes on along the minus strand of NZ_JBNNVR010000111.1, from coordinate 607 downwards.
GGACAGGACAGTGTCGCCCTCGCCCTTGACGATGTCACCCAGCACGCCGTCGGCGGTGGCCAGCACTTCCAGGACGACCTTGTCGGTCTCGATGTCGACGATCAGCTCGTCACGCTTGACGGCTTCGCCCGGCTTCTTGTGCCAGGTGGCAACGGTGCCATCGGCAACCGATTCCGGGAAGGTTGGGGCTTTGATCTCGATAGCCATTATCAGTGTTTCCTTAAATTCGGTTTCAGGTGCGCGAAGGCGTTAAACAGTGAAGGCGTCTTGCAGCAGTTTTTCCTGCTGTTCGGCGTGCTTCGATGCGTAACCACAGGCTGGCGCGGCAGAAGCGTCGCGACCGGCGTATTCCAGGACCAGTGCCTTGTTGTGGCGGCCCAGGATACGGCGCATGTGGTGCTGGCTGCTGTACCAGGCGCCCTGGTTCATCGGCTCTTCCTGGCACCACACCGCATGCTTGAGGTTGGTGTACGGGGCCAGGATTTCGACCAGGTCGTCCTCAGGGAACGGATACAGCATCACCTTCGTCATCAACCCGCGGGAGAGCTTCGACGAGGTCGCCAGCGCCCGCACCGAAAGCGGCCAGCGTATCCGTGCACGCATCCGC